>JAPLAT010000133.1 GCA_026393175.1 Pseudonocardiales bacterium | reverse complement strand
GGCGGGCGCCCCGCCCGCCCCGCGGCACGCCGCCGGCCCGACCCGGCAGCCGACCCTGGCCGCGGCACTGGTCAACGCGCAGCGCCGCCCGCCGGCGCACCGCGCCGACGCCGTGGCCGCCCTCCGGCGCACCGCACGTGTGCGCTCCACGATCCTGCAAGTGGGGAGCTAGCAGGGAGCGGTGGACCCGCCCCTCCCGCCCGTGGCCCCCTTCACCACGCGGCGGGAGGGGCGGACGCGTCTCAGACGGGCAGGCGCCGGAACAGCGGGCGCGGGACGTGGCGCAGGACGCTCATGACGTAGCGCAGCGCCCCGGGCGCCCACACGAGCTCCTTGCGGGTGCGGATCGCGTCCACCACCACGGCGGCGACGGCCTCGGGCGTCGTGGACAGCGGGGCGGCCTTCAGGCCCTCCGTCATCCGGGTGTGCACGAAGCCGGGCCGCACGACGGTGACCGTGACGCCCGCGGGGCGCAGCGCCTCGGTCAGGCCGGTGTAGAAGGCGTCCATGCCGGCCTTGGTGGAGCCGTAGACGAAGTTGGAGCGCCGCGCGCGCTCGCCGGCCACCGAGGAGAACGCGACGAGCGCGCCGTGCCCCTGGGCCGACATGTGCTCGCCCAGCGCCACTCCGACGGAGACGGCCGCGGTGTAGTTCACCTGCGCCAGCTCGACGGCCGTGGACGCGTCGGTCCAGGCCTGCTCGTTGTCGCCGAGCAGCCCGAACGCCACCAGCGCGACGTCGACGTCGCCGTGCGCGAACGCCGCCTTGACGACATCGGCGTGGGTCTCGACCGCGCGCGCGTCGAACTCCACGACCTGCACGGCGCACCCGCGGGCGGTCAGCCGGGCGGTCGCGGCGTCGAGCCGCTCGGACGGGCGCCCGGCCAGCACCACCCGCAGCGGGCGGTCCGACGCGAGCGCCTCGACGGTGGCCAGGCCGATCTCGGAGGTGCCGCCGAGCAGCAGCACACTCTGCGGGTTGCCCAGTGCGTCGATCATGTGGTGGTCAGCTCCAGCCGTCGGGCCATGTCGGAGACGAACACGCCGCGGGGGTCGGCGGCGTCGCGGACCGTGCGCCACTCGTCGAGCCGCGGGTAGCCGCGGCGGATCGCCTCGGGCGTGGTCCGCGACTCCTTGGCGAGGTAGTGGCGCCCCCCGGCGTCGAGCACGATCGCGTCGAGCTCGTCGCACAGCGCGCCGAGCCGGGGGTTCACCGGGATGTCGACGCACAGCGTCCAGCCCGGCATGGGGAACGACAGCGGCGCGCGGTTGCCCGCGCCGAACCGCTTGAGCACGTTGAGCGCCGACACCTGCCCGGCCGCCGTCATCCGCTCGAGCACGGTGCGGATCACGTCGCCGCGGTCGAGCGGCACCACGAACTGGTACTGCAGGAAGCCGTGCGGGCCGTAGACGCGGTTCCACTCGCCGGCGATGTCGAGCGGGTGCAGGAACTGCGTGATGTTCTGGATGGCGCCCGCCCGCGTGGGCGACTTGCGGTACCAGAGCTCGCTGAACAGCCGGCCGGTCAGCCGGTTGAGCAGCCCGGGCGGGAACACGTCGGGCACGGTGAGCAGCTGCGGGGCGTCGAACTTCAGCGGGTCGCGGCGCAGCTTGGGCGGCAGCTCGTCGAGCGTGGAGTGGTTGGCGCGCATGAGCAGGCCGCGGCCGAAGTGGGCGCCCGTCGTCACGGCGTCGAACCAGGACACGGTCTCGGCGTACTTGTCGTCGTCGACGCTCTGGCGGGCCATCAGCTCGTCGAGGTTGCCGATCTGCTCGGTGTCGACGGTGAAGTAGGCGGTCTCCACGTGGTGCAGCCGCAGCGTCGCCCGCACGACGACGCCGGTGAGCCCCATGCCGCCGACGGTGGCCCAGAACAGCTCGTCCTCGGGGGTCAGCGTGGTGAGCGCGCCGTCGGCGGTGACCAGGTCCAGCGACTCGACGTGGTTGCCGAAGCTGCCGACGACGTGGTGGGCCTTGCCGTGGATGTCCGCGCCGATCGCGCCGCCGACCGTGACCTGCCGGGTGCCGGGCAGCACCGGCAGCCACAGCCCGAACGGCAGGGCGCGGCGCATGAGGGTGTCCAGGCTGACGCCGGCGTCGACGTCGACGCGGCCGGAGTCGCGGTCGATCGAGTGGATCGCGGCGAGCCCGGTCATGTCCAGGACGGTGCCGCCGGCGTTCTGGGCCGGGTCGCCGTAGGAGCGGCCCAGCCCGCGGGCGATCACGCCGCGGGGCCCGGCCGAGGTGACCGCGGCGGCGACGTCCGCGGGGGACCCGGGACGGACGACGGTGGCGCGCGTGGGGGCGGTGCGTCCCCAGCCCCGCAGAGTGGTGGTGGCCATCGGCGGCCAGGCTACGCGGGCCCGGCCGGTGGCAGGAAAGCCACCTTCACGCCAGGAGATTGCCTGAAGGTGGCCTTCCTGCAACGGCACTATCCTCGCCATCGTGACCCTCCAGCCCCCCGATCCGCCGGGGATCCGGATCGCCGACGCCGACCGCGAACGAGCCGCCGCACGCCTGCAGCGGGCCATGGCCGAGGGCCGGATCAGCCTCGCCGAGCTGGAGGAGCGCCTGGCCGTCGTCTACGCGGCGCGCTACGAGGCCGACCTCCGCCCGCCGCTGGCCGACCTGCCCTCCGACGCCCCGGCTCCCGTCGCCCCGACGCTGCCGACCGGGAAGCCGCTGGTGCTCAAGGCCGGCATGTCCACGCTCAAGCGCTCCGGCGACTGGGACGTGCCGGCCCGGCTGCGGCTGCAGAGCGGCATGGGCACGATCGTGCTCGACTTCTGCGACACGACGATCCGGCACCCCGTCGTCGACGTCGAGGTGGAGCTGGGGGCCGGGACCGTGCGCCTGCTGCTGCCCGACGAGGCCACCGCCGACATCGACGCGGTCGCCACGAGCATGGGCACCGTGAAGAGCAGCGTGCCCTCGCGGCAGCGGCCCGGGCAGCCGCACTTCGTCGTGCACGGCCGCACCGGCATGGGCACGGTGGTCGTGCGGCGCCGGTACCAGCTCGGGGGCTGGCGGTTCTGAGTCGCTACCCTTCCCGGGTGACCAGCACCGAGGCCCCCGGCCTGCGCGGCCAGCTCGGCCGGTTCGTCGCGGTCGGGCTCGTGTCGGCGGTCGTCGACTTCGGGGTCTACCACCTGCTGCTGGCCGTGGGCACGTGGGCGCCGGTCGCCAAGGGGATCAGCTTCATCCTCGGCACCACCACCGCGTACCTGCTCAACCGGCGCTTCACGTTCACCGCGAGCAAGGGCGGCCGGGGCCGGTTCGCCGGGTTCGTCGCCCTCTACGGCACGACGTTCGCGCTCAACGTCGGCGTGAACACCCTCGCGCTGGCCCTGCTGCCCGCCATGCCGCTGCGCACCAGCCTGGCCTGGGTGCTCGCCCAGGGCACGGCCACGGCCGTCAACTTCGTCATGCTGCGCACGGTCGTCTTCCGCGCCTGACCCTCACCCGCGCCCCAGCCCGGTCCAGCGGAAGCCGGCGCGGCGCAGGACGTCGGGGTCGAGCAGGTTGCGGGCGTCCACGACGGCGGCCGCGTCCGCCACCCCGGCCAGCGCCGCCCAGTCCAGGGCCCGGAACTGCGGCCAGTCGGTGAGCACCACCAGCGCCGCGACGCCCTTCGCCACGTCGATGGGGTCGTCCACGACCTCGATCCCGTCGGTCACCCCGGGCACCGCGGCCGGGTGCGCCGGGTCGTAGCCCACCAGCTCGGCCCCCTCGGCCCGCAGCAGCGCGGCGACGGCGAGGGCGGGCGAGTCGCGCAGGTCGTCCGTGCCGGCCTTGAACGTGAGCCCGAGCAGCCCGATCCGGCGCCCGGCCAGCGGCCCGCCGACCGCGGCCCGGACCTTCGTGACGACCAGCTCGCGGGTGGTGTCGTTCTGCCGCAGGCTCGCCGCGACCAGCTCCATGTCGACGCCCACCGACTCCGCGATCTGCAGCAGCGCCCGGGTGTCCTTCGGGAAGCACGAGCCGCCCCAGCCCGGGCCGGGGGACAGGAACGTCTGGCCGATCCGCCGGTCGTGGCCCATGCCCTCGGTGACCTCGAGGACGTCGGCGCCGAGCCGCTCGCACAGCCCGGCCAGCGCGTTGACGTAGGACAGCTTCATCGCGAGGAAGCAGTTCGCCGCGTACTTGACCATCTCGGCGCTGGCCGCGTCGGTGAGCAGCACCGGCGCGCCGAGCCGCGCGTACAGGGCCGCCACCCGCTCCGCGGCGCCCTGCGACGCGCTGCCGACGACGATCCGGTCGGGGTGCAGGAAGTCGTGCACGGCGCTGCCCTCGCGCAGGAACTCCGGGTTGCTCACGACGGCGACGTCGGCGCGGCCGAGCAGGCCCGCCGTGGTGGCCGCGGTGCCCACCGGCACCGTCGACTTGTTGACGACGACGCAGCCGGCCGGCAGCAGCGCGCCGACCTCGTCGACCACGGCCCGCACGGCGCGCAGGTCGGCCGCGCCGCCCTCGCCCATCGGCGTGGGCAGGCAGAGCACCAGGATCTCGACGGGGAGCCCGGGCCGGGTCACCGCCGCCGTCGCGCCGACGACGAACGACAGCCGCCCGGCGGCGACGCCCTCGGTGACCAGCTCCGGCAGGCCCGGTTCGAGGATGCCGACCTCGCCGCGGCGCAGCCGGGCGATCTTGTCGGCGTCGATGTCGGCGCACACGACGTGGTGGCCCAGCGACGCGAGGCAGGCTGCGGTGGTGAGGCCGACGTACCCGGCCCCGACGACGGCGATGCGGCGGGCGAACATGGCGCGACCCTCACCCAGCGAGGTGTACGGGACGGATGCGCCAGGTGGCCGACCGCCGACCATCTCGCGCACCCTGAGCGGTGGCTACGGGCGGGTGAAGCGCTCCGCCCGGCCCGCCCGGACCAGCTCCAGCCAGCGGCGGAACTCCGCCGGGCTGCGCCGGGTGACGAGGAAGTACCAGGCGAACCGCGGCAGCTCCAGCAGCCCGACCCGGCGCATCCCGGGCTGCGACACCAGGTAGCCGCGGTTGCGGTAGGTGAAGAAGCGCTTCGTCGCGTCCTCGGGGTCGCGGGCGTGCAGCCGCCCGCCGAGCATCGGCTTGTCCTCGTGCCGCGCCGGCGGGTGCAGGTACGCCGCGCCCAGCGCGGTGCCGAACGGCAGGCCCGAGCGCACGAGCCGCCGGTGCATCTCCACCTCGTCGCCGCGGACGAACAGCCGCAGGTCCGGCACGCCGACGGCCTCCAGCGTGGACGCCCGGAACAGGGCGCCGTTGAACAGCGCGGCGATCCCCGGCAGGAGCTCCGGATCGGCGCCCTCGGCGGTGGCCAGCGCGGAGCGGGTGGCGTGCCAGGTCAGCCCGCGGCGGACGGGGAACGCGAGCCGGTCGGGTTCGTCGAGGTCGGCCACGACGGGGGAGACGGCGGCCAGGCCGCGCCGCTCCGCGAGGTCGAGCAGCGTGGCGAGCACGGTGTCGTCGGCGGCGCGCCCGTCGTCGTCGGCGAGCCAGACCCAGTCCGCGCCCAGCGCCAGCGCGTGCAGCATCCCGAGCGCGAACCCGCCCGCCCCGCCGAGGTTGCGCTCCGAGGGCAGGTAGGTGGCCGGGATGCCGCAGCCCTCGACGACCTCGCGCGCGGGCCGGTCGGGCCCGTTGTCGACGACGACGAGGTGGTCGACGGCGCGGGTCTGCTTCGCGAGCACGTCCAGTGCGCCGCGCAGCAGGTCGCTACGGTGCCGGGTGACGACGACGGCCACGATCGTCGAAGCGGGGTGACCCTGCTCCGACGGGATCGGAGCGGTGTCACCCCGCTGCGATGCGGACGGCGGGCTCACCGGTTCTGCAGCTCGCCGATGACGTCGTGGCCCTTGTAGTGATGCAGCACGTCGCGCAGCGGGCCGTGCTCCTTGATCGTGCCGTGCTCCATCCAGATCGCCGTGGAGCACAGGTCGGCCAGGAACTCGTCGGAGTGGCTCGCGAACACGAGCATCCCGGAGCGCTCGACCAGCTCCTTGAGCCGGTCGCGGGCCTTGGCGAGGAACTCCGCGTCGACGGCGCCGATGCCCTCGTCGAGCAGCAGGATCTCCGGGTCGACGCTGGTGACGACGCCCAGCGCGAGCCGCACCCGCATGCCGGTGGAGTAGGTGCGCAGCGGCATGTCGAGGTAGTCGCCGAGCTCGGTGAAGGCCGCGATGTCGTCGACGCGGGCCTCCATCTGCTTGCGGGTCATGCCCAGGAACAGCCCGCGGATGAGGATGTTGTCCAGCCCGGAGATCTCCGGGTCCATGCCGACGGCGAGGTCGAACACCGGCGCGACCTTGCCGATCACCTGGGCCCGCCCGCGCGTCGGCTCGTAGATGCCCGACATCAGGCGCAGCAGCGTCGACTTGCCCGCGCCGTTGTGGCCGACCAGCGCGACCCGCTCGCCCTGACGCAGCGACAGCGTGATGTCGCGCAGCGCCTGGATGATCGGCACCTTCGTGTCGGTGCCGATCCGCCCGCCTGCCCGGCCGAGCACGGCCTTCTTCAGGGAGCGGGTCTTGGCGTCGAAGACGGGGAAGTCGACGGCGGCGTCCCGGATGTCGATGCTGACCACGTACGACCTCAGACCCAGTACGCCACGCGGGCGCGGTAGTTGCGCAGCGCGACGAGCGCCACGGCGATGCCGACGACGGTGATGACGCCCGCGATGGCCCAGTGCCGCCAGGCGATCTCTTGCCCGAGCAGCGGCTGGCGCACGATCTCGACGAAGTGCAGGACCGGGTTGAGCTCGGCGATCCGCGCCCGCTCGGCGACGGCCGGGTTCCTCAGCAGCGTGTCGTACTGCCACACGATCGGCGTCATGAAGAACAGCAGCTGGCTCAGGCTCGCGATGATCGGCGGGATGTCGCGGAACCGGGTGGCGACGATGCCGGCGAGCACCGCGATCCAGGCGCCGTTGAGCAGCAGGATCCCGAACGCGGGGATCGCCAGGAACGAGCTCGCGTTCAGCGGCGTGCGGAAGATCAGCACGAGCGCGAGCCAGACCACGAGGTTGTGGGCGAAGAACAGCGTCTGACGCCAGAGCAGCCGGTAGACGTGCAGCGACAGCGGGGCCGGTAGGAACCGGATGAGGCCCTCGTTGGCGATGAAGACCTCACTGCCCTCGAGGATGCAGCCGTTGACGAAGTACCAGATCAGCAGGCCGGTGGCGACGTAGGGCAGGAACGTCGCGATGTCCTCGCCGAACAGGGCGCCGTAGAGGATGCCCATCGCCACGGCGACGACGGCCATCGTGATGCTGATCCACAGCGGGCCGAGCACCGAGCGCCGGTAGCGCTGCTTGATGTCCTGCCAGCCGAGGTAGCCCCACAGGGTGCGCTGCCGCCAGCCCTGGGTCAGGTCGCCGAACGCGCGGGCCCAGCTCCGGGGGCCCGGCTCGTCCGCGAGTGCGGGGATCGCGTCCTCCGCCCGGTCGCCGCCGGTGGTCACCGTCTGAGCCACCCGACGAGAGTACAAGCGCGACCGGGCGACCCCGCGCCGCGCCCTCCCGTCCCCGTTGCAGCAAAGCCACTTTCACGCAAGCTCGTGGCGTCAAAGTGGCTTTGCTGCAACGCGGCGGCGCCTACAGGTACTGCCCCGTCCCGCGCCCCAGGCCGGGCTCCGGCGGGCCGCCCTGCGCACCGGCCCCCGGCGGCAGGCCGCGGCGCATCTGCTCCAGCTGCGCGCGGGCGGCCATCTGCTGGGCGAACAGGGCGGTCTGGATGCCGTGGAACAGCCCCTCCAGCCAGCCGACGAGCTGGGCCTGGGCGATCCGCAGCTCCGCGTCGGACGGGGTGACCTCCTCGGTGAAGGGCAGCGACAGCCGGCTCAGCTCCTCGCGCAGCTCCGGGGCCAGCCCCTCCTCCAGCTCCTTGATCGAGTTCTCGTGGATCTCGCGGAGCCGGGCGCGGGAGGCCTCGTCCAGCGGCGCCGCGCGGACCTCCTCCAGCAGCTGCTTGATCATGGTGCCGATCCGCATGACCTTGGCGGGCTGCTCGACCATGCCGCCGATGCCGGCCGCGTCGCCGCCCTGCTCCTCGCCGTGCGGGACCGACGCCATGCCGACGGGTCGGCCGTCCGGACCGACGACCACGACCTGCTGCTCGGCGCCGTTCTGCGGTTGGCTCATGTGTCTCACGCTCCGTGCTTGCCGGATGACCGGTCGATGGGGTACCGCCGCTACCGTATCCGGATGACGTACGACGTCGCCCGGGTGCGGGGGCTGGTCCCGGCACTCGGGGACGGGTGGGTGCGCCTGGACGCCCCCGTCGGGATGCAGCCGCCGGAGGCGGTCGTGTCCGCGGTGACGGCCGAGCTCCGCACGGCCCGCGCGCTGCCGGGGGCGCCGTTCTCCGCGTCCCGCCGGGCCGCCGAGCTCGAGGACGGGGCCCGCCGCGCCGTCGCCGACCTCGTGGGCGGGAACCCGCGCGGCGTCGTCCTGGGGCCGGGGCCCGCCGTGCTGCTCGCCCGGTTGGCCGACGCCGTCGCGGACCTGTGGGCGCCCGGCGACGCGGTCGTCGTCTCCCGCCTCGACGACGCGGCCGGGGTGCTGCCCTGGCTGCGCGCGGCCGACCGCACCGGGGCGCACGTCCGCTGGGCCGAGATCGACATCGAGACCTGCGAGCTGCCGGTGTGGCAGTACGACGAGCTGCTCGACGGGCCGGTCCGCGTCGTGGCGACGACGGCGGCGTCCGCGCACGTCGGCACCCGGCCCGACGTCCCGGCCATCGCGGCCCGCACCCGGGCCGCGGGCGCGCTGCTCGTCGTCGACGCCTCGACGGCCGCCGCGCACGGCCCCGTGCAGCTCGACGCCCTCGGCGCCGACGTGGTCGCGCTGGACGCGGCGGCGTGGGGCGGCCCGCACGTCGGGGCGCTGGTGTTCCGCGCGCCCGCCCTGCTCGACCGGCTCGGCTCCTGCGCCCTCGACCCGGGCGCCCGCGGCCCGCGCCGCCTGGAGCTGGGGGTGCACCCGGCGCCGCTGCTGGCGGGCCTGATCGCCTCCGTCGACCACCTCGCCGACCTCGACGACCGGGCCACCGGCACCCGCCGCCAGCGGCTGCGGACCTCGCTGCGCTCGCTGCACACCCACCTGCGCGACCTGCACGACGACCTGCTGCTCGACCTGCTGGGCACCGGGGCCACCGTCCTCGGCCAGGCCGCCGACCGGGTCCCGGCGCTGTCGCTGACGCACGCGCGGCCGGCCGCCGAGGTCGCCGAGCACCTCGCCCGGCGCGGCATCTGCGCCGTCCCCGACCCCGGCGACCACGGCCTGCTCGCGCACCTGGGCACCGCGGAGATCGGCGGGGCGCTCCGGGTCGGGCTGGCGCACTACACGACCCGGTCGGAGACCCGCGCCCTCGCCGACGCCCTCGCCGGCCTGCACTGACGGGAAGGGCGGATCAGCCCGTCGTCAGCAGCAGCTTCCCGACGACCCCGCCCGCCTCCAGCGCCGCGTGCGCCTCGGCCGCGCGCTCCATCGGCACCGTGCCGTGCACGATCGGCCGCACCCGGCCGTCGCCGATCATCGGCCACACGTTCTCCACGACGGCCGCGCAGATCGCGCCCTTGCCGTTCGGGCCGTCCACCGGCCGCCCGCGCAGCCCCATCGCGGTGATGCTGCCCCGCTTGCGGAGCAGGGCGCCGATGTCGAGGTCGGCCTTCACCCCACCCTGCATCCCGATGATGACGAGCCGCCCGTCCGGCGCCAGCGCGGCCAGGTTCGCGGCGAGGCCCTTCGCGCCCATGTTGTCGAGGATGACGTCGGCGCCGTGGTCGTCGGTGGCCTTGCGCAGCTCCGCGGGGATGTCGTCGTGGTAGTCGATGACGATGTCGGCGCCCAGCTCGCGGCAGCGCTCCAGCCGGTCGGGCGCGCCCGCCGTCGCCGCGACGCGCGCGCCCAGCGCCTTCGCGACCTGGATCGCGTGCGTGCCGATGCCGGAGCTGCCGCCCTGCACGAGGAACGTCTCGCCCGCCGCCAGCCGCCCGGCCATGACGACGTTCGACCAGACCGTGCACGCCACCTCGGGGAGCCCGCCCGCGGTCACCAGGTCCACCCCGGGCGGGGCCGGCATCACCTGCGCGGCGGGCACGGCCACCTTCTCCGCGTAGCCCCCGCCCGCGAGCAGGGCGCACACCTCGTCGCCGACCGACGGCCCGGTCACGCCCTCGCCGAGCGCGGCGACCCGTCCGGAGCACTCCAGGCCGATGATGTCCGACGCGCCGGGCGGGGGCGGGTAGTTGCCCTGCCGCTGGAGCAGGTCGGCGCGGTTGACCGCGCTCGCCACCACGTCGATGACGACCTCGCCCGGCCCGGCGACGGGGTCGGGCACCTCCGTCCAGCGCATCGCCTCGGGCCCGCCCGGCTCGCTCACCGTGATCGCAAACATGGCCGGGACGCTATTCCCTCGCGGGGCGCCGGGCGATCCGGAACCCTCGACCGGTGTGAGCCGCCACTGGCCCCTGCACGACCTGGTGCTGCGGACCCCGCGCCTGGAGCTGCGCCCCGACGACGACCCGGGCCTCGCCGAGCTGGTGGAGGTCGCCTACGCCGGCGTGCACCCGCCCGGGGAGATGCCGTTCCTGGTGCCGTGGACCGAGGCCGACCCGGCGTACCTGGGTCGCGGGGTGCTGCAGTACTCCTGGTCGCAGCGCGCCGCGCTCGCCCCGGAGCGCTGGAAGGTCCAGTTCCTCGTGCGCCACGAGGGCGCGGTCATCGGGATGCAGAGCCTGGAGGGCGTCGACTTCGCGATCACCCGCGAGGTGAGCACCGGCTCCTGGCTCGGGATGCGTCACCAGGGGCGCGGGCTCGGCACCGAGATGCGCGCGGCCGTGCTGCTGTTCGCGTTCGACCACCTCGGGGCCGTGCGGGCGCGCTCGGACGCGTTCCCCGACAACCACGCCTCGCACGCCGTGTCGGCGCGGCTCGGGTACCGCCGCGACGGCACGACGACCGTGGTCCGGCGCGGGCGGAGCCTCCAGGACGTCCGGCTGCTCCTCGACGCGCCCGACCTGGTGCGGCCGCCGTGGACGCTCGATGTCGAGGGCGTCGAGGGCTGCCGCGGCCTGCTCGGCGCGGCCTGACCCCGCTCAGCCCAGGTCGACGCCGCGGGCGAACGTGTCGCAGCGCGACGGGTCGCCCGTCTCGTAGCCGGTGGTGTACCAGAGCTCGCGCTGCGCCGAGCTGCCGTGGCTGAACTGGCTCTCGTCGACGCGCCCGCCGCCGAGCTCGGTCTGGATGAAGTCGTCGCCGATCCGGGCGGCGGTGTCCAGCGCGGCGGCCACGTCGTCCTGCGTGACCTCGACGATCAGCGGCTCGCCCGACGAGGTCGGCGTGGTCGTGGCGTGGTTGGCCCAGACCCCGGCGTAGCAGTCGGCCTGCAGCTCCAGGCGTACCGAGCCCGAGGTGGGGCCGACGTCGCCGGACTGCACGCGGCTGGTGGTGCCGAGCAGCGCCTGGATGTGGTGGCCGTACTCGTGGGCGATGACGTACGCGCGGGCGAACGGGCCGCCCTGCGCCCCGAACCGCGTCTCCAGCTCCTGGAAGAACGACAGGTCGATGTAGACCTCGTTGTCGCCGGGGCAGTAGAACGGGCCGACCGCCGAGCTGGCGCTGCCGCAGGCGGTGTTGACGCCGCCGGAGAAGAAGTTGGTGCGCGGCGGCTGGTAGGTCTGGCCGGAGCGGGCGAACGCGTCGGTCCAGTAGCCGTCGAGGGAGTTGACGACGGCGACGACCTCGCAGTCGAGCTGGGTGTTCGCGTCGGCGCCGGTGCGGCACGACTGCGCGATCTGGGTGGTGTCGGCCGTCTGCCCGCCGGAGAGCCCGGACAGCCCCTCGGGGAGCCCGAACCCGCCGCTGTCGACGCCCCCGCCGAGGCCGCCCCCGCCCAGCTGCGAGAGCAGGAAGTACAGGATCAGGCCGACGATGCCGAGCCCGCCGCCGCCCGCGGCGACGCGCCCGCCGACCCCGCCCCCGCCGCGCCGGCCCCCGCCGCCCCGGAGGTCGTCGATCTGCGAGGTGTCCAGATCGGCGTTCTCGTTGAACCGCATCGCTGCCTCCCGTACGGCGTCGGCCGAATCCCACCACACGGGTCCGCCGCCGCGACACCGGCCGCTCGGCCACGCCGCCGGTCCCCGCGGCCCGGGCCGCTTCCGGGTGACGGGGATTACCCCGGCGGTTACCGTGCGCTGACCGTGCACTCCGTCGGGGGGTCCTGGAATGTCGAGCACGCCCGCGTCCGTCAGCACGCCGCACCGCCTGCCCGTCCGCACGCTGGTCGCGGCGTCGATCGGCAACGCCGTCGAGTGGTACGACTGGACGATCTACGCCACGTTCAGCATCTTCTTCGCGGCGCAGATCTTCCCCGGCGACGGCGCCGGGCCGATCATCAGCGCGCTCGCCACCTACGCGCTGGCGTTCTTCTTCCGCCCGCTGGGCGGCATGCTGCTGGGCCGGTTCGCCGACCTGCGCGGCAGGCGCACCGCGATGATGGTGACGATCCTGCTGATGGCGGGCGGGTCGTTCGTCATCGGCATCCTGCCGACGTTCGCCCTCGTCGGGTGGCTCGCGCCGATCCTGCTGATCCTGGCCCGGATCGCGCAGGGCATGAGCCTGGGCGGGGAGGTCTCCAACGCCTCGGCCTACCTCGCCGAGATCGCCCCCGCCGAGCGCCGCGGGCGCTACTCGGCGTTCTTCTACATCTCCACCGGGGCCGCGGTGCTGGTCGCGTCGCTGCTGGGGGCGCTGCTCACGGCCGTGCTGAGCGACGACCAGCTCACCTCGTGGGGCTGGCGCATCCCGTTCATCGTGGGCGGCGTGCTCGGGATCATCGGCGTCTGGATGCGCCGCACGATCCCCGAGACCGAGCAGTTCGAGGACAACAAGGACAAGGCCCGCGCGCTGCGCAACCCGCTGCTGACGACGCTGCGCGAGCACCCGAAGGCGGTCGGCCAGCTCATCGGCTTCACCCTGCTCTCGACGCTCTGCTACTACACGTTCTTCTCGGCGCTGACCCCGTTCGCCACCGGGAGCCGCGGCGCCGACCCCAACGACGTGTTCGTCGCCCTGTCGGTGGCCACGGCCCTGTTCGTGCTGCTGCAGTACCCGATGGGTGCGGTGTCCGACCGGTTCGGCCGCCGCCCCCAGCTCCTGGTCTGGTCGGCGGCCACGGCCGTGCTGATCGTGCCGCTGTCCACGCTCATCGGCCCCGGCATCGGCGGCCTGCTCGTCGTGTTCTGCGTCGGCCTCGGGCTGTACACGATGATGACCTCCATCGCGCCGGCGATCATGAGCGAGCTGTTCCCCACCGAGCTCCGCGGCCTGGGCATCGGGGCCTGGTACAACCTCACGGTCGCCGTCTTCGGCGGCACCGCCCCGCTGGTCATCCAGCTGCTGGGCGGCGCGGGCCTGGCCGAGGCGTTCTTCTGGTACGTCGCGGCGGGCGCGGCGGTCGCCTTTCTGACGATCCTGACCCTCCCCGAGACCCGGGCGAGCGCCCTGCGCTGAGCGGCCGGCGCGTACTACCCTGCCCGCCAGGGAAGCGTGGCAGAGCGGCCGAATGCACTCGCCTTGAAAGCGAGCAGTGGGCAACCACTCGGGGGTTCAAATCCCTCCGCTTCCGCCAGGTCGGCGCCGACCCCCTAGGTCGCCGGCCGCCCGGCCGACGCGCCCGCAGGCGTGACGACGAGGGGGAGTCGCTCCACCCCGTGCAGGGCGATGTGGCGCCTCCAGGGCAGCTGGTCGGCCGGGACGGCGAGTTCGAGGTGGTCGAAGCGGCGGAGCAGCGCGGGGATGGCGATGCGGGCCTCCAGCCGGGCCAGCGGGGCCCCGAGGCAGAAGTGGGTGCCCAGGCCGAAGGAGACGTGCCGGTTCGGGCTGCGGGTGATGTCGAGGGTGTCCGCGTCGGGGAAGGCCGCCTCGTCCAGGTTCGCCGAGGCGATCAGCAGGGTGACCATGCTGCCCCGGGGGATCGGGACACCGGCGATCTCGACGTCCTCCTTGGCGAACCGCGGCGCCACGACGCCCACCGGGTTGGTGAACCGCAGCATCTCCTCGACGGCGGTGCCGATGAGGTCCGGGTCGTCGCGCAGCTTCTGCAGCTGGTCGGGCCGGCGGACGAGTTCCAGCACGCCGTTGCCGATGAGGTTGACCGTCGTCTCGTGGCCGGCGAAGAGCAGGAGGAAGATCATGGAGATGAGCTCGTCCTCGTCGAGCCGGTCGCCGGCCTCCTCGGCGTGGACGAGCGCGCTCACCAGGTCGTCTCCCGGCTGCTCGCGGCGCAGCCGCACCAGCTCCCGCAGGAACGCGGTGAGCCTGCGCATGCGCGGGTAGTTGCGCACGAAGGAGACGGGCGTCATCTCGGAGGTGCTCTGCAGCGAGGCGAAGAGCGTGCGGAAGCGGTCGCGGTCGGCCGGCGGGACGCCGAGCATCTCCGCGATGACGGTCAGCGGCAACGGCAGCGCCAGATCCGCCATGAGGTCGATCACCGGCTTCGCGGCGGCGGCGTCGAGCAGGTCCCCGGTGATCTGGTCGATCCGTCCGGAGAGCTCTGCCACCCGGGCCGGGGTGAAGGCCCGCTGGACGAGGTTGCGCAGGCGGCGGTGCTCCGGCGGGTCCGTGAGCACCATGCTGGAGACGAGCAGCCGCAACAGCCCGGGCGTCCACCACTGGTCCACGGATCGGCGTCCGACGTTGCGGCGGTCACTGGCGAACCGCGGGTCCTTGATCACCTGGGAGACCTCCTCGTAGCGAGGCAGGAGGAACCCGTCGCCGAGGATGTCCTTGGACCGCAGGACCGGTCCGAGGTCGCGCAGCCGGGCGTAGACCCGGCCCGGGTCGGCCCGGGAGCCGGCGTCCGAGAACTCCCGTTCGAGATCGACGCGGACCGTCGTCACCATGCTGCTCCCGCCCGTTGCGTGGAAGTCGCCGATCAGGCCGTTCCAGGCTACGGGTGTCGGCCCGCCACCGTGGCCGTTGCGATCTTGGACGACAACTGCACAGCCACGGAGCCCGCGCCGCAGCGGGCTGAGAGGGCGGCTTTCTCCCCACCGGGGGAGCAGGTGCCGCCGACCGCCTGAACCTGTCCGGGTCATGCCGGCGTAGGGAGGACTCGCGGGGATCGTCACGCAGGAGATGGCGTTCGTCGCCGAGCGGGGGCCGGGGTGATCCGGTCCGCCGGGCGCACGGACGGTCCGGATCACGGGCCGAGCCGGTCGGACCGGCTCAGGAGGTCGGCCATCGCGCTGCGGAAGTCCTCGCGGCGCCGCCCGCTCCAGCCCGCCGTGAGCTCGGCGAAGACCTCCTCCTGCCAGGCGTGGGCGTGCCGCAGCGCGGCCGCCCCGGTGTCGGTGACGGACACCTCGCGCCGGCGGCCGTCGCCGCGTCCCCTGGTCGTCGTCAGGTAGCGGGCCTCGACCGCGCTCCTGATCAGGCGGGACGCCCCGCTCTGGTCGATGCCGAGCTCCCGGGCGACGGCGTTGACGGTCGCGGGTTCCGCGCGTGCGGCGAGGGCGTGGACCGCCTCGGTCACCAGGACGAGCCGTCCCTGCTCCGCGACGGTGGCGTCCCCCGTCGCGGCGCGGCGCGACCAGTGCCGCACGAAGGTGAACAGGAGCTGTCCCGGCCCCGCGGTCATTCGGACGCGGCCATCGCGTGGCAGAGGTGGGCCAGTTCCAGCGCCGATCCCAGGTCGGGCAACCGCAGCGCGGCCGTCACCTTCGCCCCGGCGACCCGGAAGACCGTGGCCACCCGGGTGGGCTCGTGGTCGTCCGGCCAGGTCGCGTCCTCCTCGACCACCACGAGGCGCTCGCTGACCGGGTGCCACGCGCGCGGCACGAGGCGGATCCCGGAACGCTCCACCCAGTCGGCGAACTGGTCGGGGGTGATCGGGCCCGCGCCCTTCGGGCCGAGGACGACGACGGGATCGCCCACCGCGGCCGCCGAGCGTCGCCGGTCGCCGGAGTTCACGCCCGCGTGCCACAGCGCGACCGCCGCCTCCAGTTCGGGTTCCACGGCGGAAGTGTATGCGAAACGCATAGATCTGGGACCGGGCTACGCCGCCTCGCCGGTCGCGCCCGCGGACGCCGGGGCGTAGGACAGGTGCACGACGCCGTTGGTGAACGACTCGCAGCCGGTGAGCGTCAGCGCGCGCTCCCCGCCGCCCTCGGGGAACAGCTTCGGTCCCTCGCCGACCGCCACCGGGTAGACGAACAGGTGCAGCTCGTCGACGAGGCCGTCGGCCAGCATGGCGCGCACCAGCGTCCCGCTGCCGCTGACGTAGATGCCGCCGTCGACGCCGTCCTTCAACGCCCGGATCGCGTCGGGGTCGTACCCGCCGAGGACGGTCGAGTGGGCCCAGCCCTCGGCGTCGGTCAGCGTGGAGGAGACGACGTACTTCGGGGTGTCGTTGAAGAACCCGACGCCCGGGTCGTCCTCCATCGACCGCGACGACCAGGCGGGGCCCATGTCCTGCCAGGTCCGGCGGCCGAGCAGGATCGCGCCGTCGGGGTCGGTCAGCGCGCCGATCGCGGCGGACTGCTCGTCGGTGAAGGGGTGGGCGAACGTCCACATCGGCGCGCCGATCGACCCGTCGAGGGTCGTGAACTCGTGGACCTTGATCGTTCCCATGGGTGCGCTCCTCCGGCGGATGTCGGGCGGTCACGGGATGGACGACGGCGACGCGCGCGACTCATCGGTCACCGGTGGGATCGACGGCGATCCGGAGCATCGGCGACCGCGTCGGCGGGACCGCCCGCCGTGGGTCGTGCGTGGCGAGAAGGGTCAGGGCACTCCTCGCCACGCACGGGCACGGTCGCGCGTCACTCCAGCGCGTGCGGGTTGCGGCCCGCGGTGGTGAGGAACCGGTCGCGCCACGAGACGTCGGGCGGCATCGGCTCGTACTGCGGGCCGAACACGCCCCGCGCCCGCCAGCGCTCGACGTCGGGCTCCGTGCGCTCCCACAGCCCCCGCGCCAGCTCCTCGGTGAGCGGGCACGCCCGCGACCCGAGGTGCATGGCGATGTCGTGCGCGGCGAACGCGCGGCGGATCGTCAGCAGTTCCAGGTAGGCGCCCGCGGCGACGTCGCCGCCGGGGGTGTGGACGACGGTGTCGGCCGCCTCCCGGGCAGCCGCGGCCGCCGCCGTCGCCAGCCGCGCGTAGGCGGCGGCACGGTCGTCGCCGAGCAGGTCGCCGTCGTACTTGTCGGCGCCGACCTCCTCCGGCCGGCGCCCCGCCAGCAGGTCCGGGACCCAGGCGTCCTCCCGGGCGAGGGCGTCGACGTAGGCGGGCAGCGCGAGCCGCGGCTCCCCCGCGAACAGAGCGGGCAGGACGAGATGCCGGTGCTCGGCCCGGATGCGGCCGACCACCTCGACGATCACGTCCTGTGCCATCACGAAGAGCTTCGCCTCATCGAGCACGCCGCACGGTAAACCCGCCGCAGCGCCCGTGACGTCGCAGAACGAGACGGCTACCGGTGTCCGACGACCCGGTCGGCGACGTCCGCGTGGCCGTTGCGGCGACACCAGCTGAGCAGGTAGCGGGCGTGCTCGCCGCACCACCGGTAGACCACGGACGCCGGCACGGCCGCCTCCGTGTGCTCGCCGCGCAGCCAGATCAGCTCGCCCAGGTACTCGCGGCCGATCTTGGCGGCGGTGTCGTAGCGGACGTTCGCGGCCTCGGCGAGCGTCGCGTGGCTCGTCGCGCGTCCGGAGGCGATGGCCCCGGCCATCCGTGCCGCCGTCCGGCCGCGCCCGTGGGCGAACCAACCGTGGATGGTCGGGCCGGTGCCGGACGCGGCCGGCGGCCGGACGAGGCCGCCGCCCGCCACCTCCACGATCGCGTCGAAGAGCACCTGCGGCCCGTCGGACTTGCGGAGGACACCGCGCACCTCGGGCCGCACGAGCACCTCCTCCAGGTGGTCGGCCTCCATGCCGTGGCCCTGCGTCGCCATCACCACGGGGGCGAGCCGGTCCGCGCCGCGCAGCACCTCCAGGACGTCGAGGCCGTCGAAGGTGAACTCGGCCGCGGAGTTCCACATGAGGTCGGAGACGACGACGTCATGGCGCAGCCGCCCGCGGACGGCGCGCTCCACCTCGTCGCGGTCCCGCGCGACGGTGACGGTGCCAGCCGGGAACCGCGCCGCCAGCGCGGGCTCGATGATCGACCCCAGCGGCGACGCGACGAGGATGCGCAGGCCGTCCACGGCAAGATGTTGCACGCGGGGACGCCGGCCGGGCAAGGACACCGGCCGGCGACCGGTGATCCGGCCAGTTCTCCCCCTGACGCGGGGCCCGTTCGGCGGCACGCTGGGCCGCGTTCGCCGCACGCCCGGCCGGGCCGTGCGCCGGGGGCCGTGCCCGTCCCCCGGACACGGGTCGTGCCGAACGCCGAGGGGATCGGCCCGGCGTCACCGCCCGGTGGCGCCGGCCGCCCGGCGGAACCCCCCGGCGGGCATCCTGCCGGAAATCGGTGGGCGGTGTCCGGGCCGGCCGCTACCGTCCGGGCATGCCCGGTTGACGACTCCTCCCGCCCCCGGCCCGACCGCTCGCCCGCCGCTGGCTGGCGTGGGCGGTGCTGGCCGACGCCGTCCCCCTGTACCCGCTCTACGCGCTGCTGTTCGCCGCGAACGGGCTCGACGACGCGCAGATCTCCGCGCTGCTCCTGATCTGGGGCGCGGTCGGGATCGTGGCCGAGGTGCCCTCGGGCGCGGTGGCCGACCGGTTCTCCCGCCGCGGCTGCCTCGTCGTCGCCGGGGTCCTGCAGGCCGCCGCGTTCGGCGTCTGGATCGCCTTCCCGGGCTTCGCCGGGTACGCCGCAGGCTTCGTCGTGTGGGGGCTGGGCGGCGCGCTGCAGTCCGGTGCGCAGGAGGCGCTGCTGCACGACGGCCTCGCCGCGCTCGACGCCGCCGGGCACTACGCCCGCGTGCAGGGCTGGGTGACCGCCGCCGGGCTCGCCGCGCAGGTGCCGGCCGCCGTCGCCGCGACCGCGCTGTACGCGGCGGGCGGGTTCGGCCTGGTCGGGGCCGTCAGTGTCGGCGTCGCGCTGGGCACGGCGCTGCTCGCGGTGCGGCTGCCCGATCCACGACCACCCGGGCCGGACGAGGTCCCGACCGACGGGGAGGACGACGCGGAACCCGGCTACCTCGAGACGCTCCGGCAGGGCGTGCGCGAGGCCGCGGCCGTCCCGGCCGTGCGGGCGGCGGTGGTCGCGGTGGCCGTCGTCGGCGGGTTCGACGCGATCGAGGAGTACTTCCCGCTGCTCGCCGCAGGGTGGACGGTGCCCGTGGACCTCGTCCCGCCGGCGATGCTCGGCATCTCCCTGGCCGGGGCGCTCGGCGCGGCCGCCGCGGGGGCGGCGGCCCGGCTGCCCGCCCTCGTCCACGCCGCCCTGTTCGCGACGGTCCTGCTGCTGCTCGGCGCCGCCGCGGCCCTCGCACAGCCGCCGGGCCTGGTGCTCGTCACCGTCGCCTACGGCCTCTACCGGGTGGTGCTGGTGGTCGTCGACGCCCGGCTGCAGGAGGCGATCACCGGACCGGCGCGGGCGACCGTCACGTCCGTGGCGGGGTTCGCCGTCGAGGTCGGGGGGCTCGCGCTGTTCGGGGTGTGGGCGCTGGGCGGGCTGCCGGCCGTCGTGCTGGTGTGGCTGCCCGCGGCCGTGGCCCTGCGCTGGTGGCTGCGCGGGGGACGGTAGTCAGCCCGCCGCCCGCACCAGCCGCCGCGCCCGGTCGATGTGCGGCGGGGCCGGCACGTCGGGCAGCACGTCGGTGGCCGTGCGCAGGGCGCGCAGGGCCAGGGTGGTGCCGAGGTCGGTGGTGGGCAGCCCGGGCAGCCCGTAGAGCCGCCGGGCCCAGCGGGGGAGGGTGGCCAGGGCCAGCGTCGCGAGCGCGGGCACCGCGACCTTCACCGCCTGCGGGGCCCGGCCCCGCGGCGCGAACAGGTTCATCGTCGCGCGCCGGGCCTCGTCGGTGAGCCGCAGGTCGGGGCGGCGCCGGGCGTAGTACGCCGCCATCTGCACCCGCGAGGTCGGCGCGTCGACGAGCCCGACCACCCGGGCCGCGCGGATGCTCTCGGCGAGGTAGCGCTCGGCCCCGTAGGCGTCGACGACCCCGGCCCGCAGGGCGACGTGCGCGTAGGACTCGACCTCGGTGCTGTGCACCCAGAGCAGGTTCTCCGGCTCGTCGAGGCGGAAGGTCTCGCCGGTGTCCGGGTCGTGCCCGCGCAGCGCGGCGTGCAGCCGCCGCACCCGCTCGCCCGCGACCGCCACCTCGGCGGTGCTGCCGAACGTCCGCGTGCCGACGAACTCGACGGTGCGCTGGAAGCGCGACCACGCCTTCGCCGGGTCGAACAGCGCCGAGTTCTGGTAGGTCCCGCGCATCACCCGCGGCTCCAACGACTGGAGCAGCAGCGCGCGGAACCCGCCCACCCACATCACCGGCTCGACGTGCACGCGCCAGGTGGTGGAGCCGGGACCGAACAGGCCGTCGTCGGACATGACACCAGGAGAACACCCCCGGCCCGGCCCCGCGACCTCACGGGACGGGGTCGGTGAGGAACGCGGTCGCGGCGGCGGCGAGGTGGGCCGGGTCGCTGACCCCGCACATCTCGCGGGCGGAGTGCATGGACAGCACCGGGATGCCGACGTCGACGGTCCGGATGCCCAGCCGGGTGGACAGGATCGGGCCGACCGTGGAGCCGCACGGCACCGTGTTGCGGCTGACGAACACCTGCGTCGGCACGCCCGCGTCGCGGCAGGCGCGCCGCCAGGCCGCGGCGCCGGGGGCGTCGGTGGCGTAGCGCTGGTTGGCGTTGACCTTCAGCGACGGGCCGCCGTTCGGGACGCTGCGGTGGGCCGGGTCGTGGTGGCCGGTGTAGTTCGGGTGCACCGCGTGGGTGACGTCCACCGACAGGCAGCGCGACGCCGCGAACGCCGCCCCGCGGGCGTCGAAACCCCCGGCGAGGTGGGTCAGCACGGTCTCCAGCAGCGGCCCGGCCGCGCCCGTCGCCGAGTTGCTGCCGACCTCCTCGTGGTCGAACCCGACGAACACCGGGACCACGCCCCCCGGGTCGTCCGCGGCGGCGAGCAGGGCGCCGATCCCGGCGTGCACGGACGCCAGGTTGTCCAGCCGCGGCGCGGCCAGGAACTCGTCGGACCCGCCGAGCGTGGCCGGAGCGGCGACGTCGTGCACCACCAGGTCGTGGGCGGCGACCTCGGCGGCGTCCACCCCGGCCTCGGCGGCGAGGAAGTCCAGCAGGTCGCCCTCCTCGGGGACGCCGAGGCCCCACACCGGCAGCAGGTGAGCCTGCGGGTCGAGGTGCAGGCCCTCGGAGTTGACGCCGCGGTCGAGGTGGATCGCCAGCTGCGGCACGCGCAGCAGCGGGCGGTGGACGTCGACGAGGACGCAGCTGCCGTCGTAGAGGGCGAGCCGCCCGGCCAGCCCCAGGTCGCGGTCGAGCCAGGAGTTCCACAGCGCGCCGCCGTAGACCTCCACGGCGACCTGCCGCCAGCCTGCCGCGCCGGTGTCCGGGCGCGGCTTGACCTTCAGCGTCGGCGAGTCGGTGTGCGCCGCGAAGACCCGCAGCGGTGCGCCCGGCGCCACGCCCTCGGGCACGAACCAGGCCAGCACCGTGCCGTCGCGCACCAGGTAGCGCCCGCCGGGGCCCCCGGTCCACGGCCCGGTCTCGGGCTGCTCGGTGAAGCCCGCCGCGCCCAGCCTGCGGACGGCCTCCGCGACGGCGTGGTACGGCGTCGGGGCGGCGGTGATGAAGTCGGCGAGATCGTGCGCGAGATCGTCCATCGGGTGCCATCCTGCCCCGGTGTGGGACGTCGTGGTCGTCGGGGCGGGGTCGGCCGGGTGCGCGGCGGCCGCGCGGCTCGCCCGGCACGGCCGGGCGGTGCTGCTGCTGGAGGCGGGCCCGGACGGGCGCGGCCCGGCCGACCTCGCCTTCCTGCCCTCCGCCGGGCACCCGCGCACCGCCGCGCACCCCGCGCTGCTGCGGACCGGCACCGCGCAGGACGTGCTGCGGGGGCGCGGGCTGGGCGGGTCGAGCGCGGTCAACGGGGCGAACTGGGTGCGGCCGACCCGCGCGGACGACTGGGGCCCGGGCTGGACCTGGGACGACCTGCTCCCGCACCACGTCGCCGCCGAGACCGACCACGACCTGGGCGGCCCGCTGCACGGCACGGCGGGCCCGGTCCCCGTGCGCCGTCCGGCCGGGGCGCTGCTGCAACCGTCCGCGGAGCGGTTCCTCGCCGCCGCCGACCGGCTCGGCTTCCCCGCCGAGCCGGACAAGAACGCCGGCGGCCCGCCCGGGGCCGGGCTGGTGCCGGGCAACAACGCCGGGGGCGGGCGGGTCGACGTCGCCACGGCCTACCTCGGCGACGCGGGAATCGCCCGACTCGTGCGCACCCACACCCCGACTCGCGGGGAGGTGGCGGTGCGGACGGGGACGGCCGCGGTGGCGGTCGCGCTCGACGGCGACCGTGCCAGGGGGGTGCGGCTGGCCGACGGGTCGGTCGTCGAGGCCGGGGAGGTGGTGCTCGCGGCGGGGGCGGTCGGGTCGCCGCGGCTGCTGCTCGCGTCCGGGATCGGGCCGGGGCTGCGCGTCGACCTGCCGGTGGGGCTGGGCTTCTCCGACCACCCCGCCGTGTTCGTCCCGTTCGCCGACGACGACCCGGACCCGCACCCGCACGCGGCGTCGAGCCAGGCCGCGCTGAACTGGGACGCCGGCGCCGACCCCGCGGGCGACGTCGAGGTGCTCGCGTTCGTCCGCCCGTTCACCCCGGGCGGGCCGCGGCACCTGATGTGCCTGCTGCAGGCGCCGGACAGCCGCGGCGAGCTCGACGCCGGGCGGATCGAGTACCGCTACCTGCGCACCGAGCACGACCGGCGCCGCCTGCGCCACGCCGTGCGCACGGCCGCCGACCTGCTCCGCGCCGGGGCAGGCATCCGGCTGGACCCGCCCGGTGACGTGCTCGGCACCGACCGGGCGCTCGACGGCTGGATCGCCGCCCACCTCACCACGGCGGTGCACCTGTGCGGCAGCGCCGCCATCGGGCGCGTGGTCGACGCGGACCTGCGGGTGCACGGCGTGGCCGGGCTCCGGGTCGCCGACACCTCGGTGCTCCCGACCGTGCCGCGGCGCGGGCCCGGTGCCACCGCCGTCGCGATCGGGGAGCGGGTCGCGGCGCTGCTGGCCGGGCCCGCGGCGGGTTAGCCGTCGAGGAATCGCCGCAGCGGCGCGAACAGCTCGGTGCGGCGCCCGCGCAGCTCGTCGGGGGTGAGCCAGGCCAGGTCCGTGGCCTTGTCCGGCTCGGCGATCCGGGCGGTGCCGGCGACCGGCGTGCAGGCGACGAACAGCGTCACGTAGTGCCGTCCCTCCTCGGGCATCGGGTCGTCGGTGAAGCCGAGCCGGGCCGTCGCGACGACGGTCAGTCCGGTCTCCTCCGCGGTCTCCCGCACCGCGGTGCGTTCGGGCGACTCGCCGAACTCCTGGTGCCCGCCCGGCAGGCCCCACGTGCCGGCGCCGTGCGCCCCGCTCCGCCGCAGCACCAGCCACCGACCCCGCTGCGCGACCACCGCCGCGACCCCCACCCGCACCTGCGACACGCGATCTAGTGTCGACCACGTGACCGCTGCCTTCCTCGGCCCCTACCCCCGGCTCGACGCGATCGCCGAGGAGGACCTGCTCCCGGCGTTCGACGAGGCCCTCGCGCGGCACCGGGCGGAGGTCGACGCGATCACCGCCGACCCCGCGCCGCCGACGTTCGACAACACCGTCGTCGCCCTGGAGCGCTCCGGGGAGCTGCTGCGCCGCGTCGGCGCCGTGTTCTCCACCTTCACGGGCTCGTGCAGCACACCCGGGGTCCGCGCGGTCGAGAAGGAGGTCGCGCCGCGGCTCGCCGCCCACGCCGACGCGATCCTGCTCGACGCGGCGCTGTTCGCCCGGCTGGAGGCGGTCGACCCGGACGGGCTCGACGTCGAGGACCGCAGGCTCCTGGAGCGCCGGCTCCGCGACGCCGTCCGCGCCGGCGCCCGGCTCGGCCCGGCCGAGCAGGACCGGCTGCGCGCGCTGAACGCCGAGCTCTCGGCCCTGTCCACGGAGTTCGGCGCCCGGCTGCTGGCCGGGGCGAACGCGGCCGCCGTGCACGTCACCGACGTCGCCCGGCTCGACGGCCTCTCGCCCGACGCGATCGCCGCCGCGGCCCGGGCCGCCACCGAGCGCGGCCACGACGGCGGATACCTGCTCACGCTCGTCCTCCCGACCGGCCAGCCGGCGCTGGCGAGCCTGACCGACCGGACGCTGCGCGAGGAGCTGCACACCGCGTCCGTCACCCGCGGGGCGACGGGCGACGAGCACGACACCCGCGACCTCGTGCTGCGGATCGCCCGGTTGCGGGCCGAGCGGGCCGCACTGCTCGGGCACCCGCACCACGCGTCGTGGGTCGTGGAGGTCGGCACCGCCGGCACCGTCGACGCGATCCGGGACATGCTCGGGCGGCTCGTCCCCGCCGCCGTCGCGAACGCGCGCGCCGAGGCCGAGGAGCTCTCCGCGCTGGCCGGGTACCCGATCGAGGCGTGGGACCGCGCGTTCTGGGCGGAGCGGCTGCGCCGGGAGCGGTACGCCGTCGACGCCGCCGCGCTGCGCCCCTACCTCGAGCTGGAGCGCGTGCTGCACGACGGCGTGTTCCACGCGGCCGGGCGGCTCTACGGGCTGCGCTTCGCCGAGCGCCACGACCTGCCCGTCCACCACCCGGACGTCCGCGTGTTCGACGTCCTCGACGGGGACGAGCCGCTCGGGGTGTTCGTCGCCGACCTCTTCGCCAGGGAGTCCAAGCGCGGCGGGGCGTGGATGCACTCGTTCGTCACGCAGTCGCGGCTGCTCGGCACCCGGCCCGTCGTGCTCAACACGTGCAACCTGGTGCGCGGCGAGCCGACGCTGCTCACCCTCGACGAGGTGCGCACGCTGTTCCACGAGTTCGGACACGCGCTGCACGGGCTGCTCTCCGACGTGCGGCACCCGACGTTCGCCGGCACCGGGGTGCCGCGCGACTTCGTCGAGTTCCCGTCGCAGGTCAACGAGATGTGGCTGGAGGACGAGGAGATCCTCGCGCGCTACGCCCGCCACCACGCGACGGGCGAGCCCGTCCCGGCCGAGCTGGTGGCGCGGCTGCGGGAGTCGCGCCGGTTCGGCGAGGGGTTCGCCACCACCGAGTACCTGGCGGCGACGCTGCTCGACCTGGCCTGGCACACCCTCGGGCCCGCGGACGAGGTCACCGACGTGCTCGCCTTCGAGGCCGCGGCGCTCGCGGCCGCCGGGGTCGACCTGCCCAGCGCCCCGCCGCGCTACCGCTCCACCTACTTCAACCACGTCTGGGGCGGCGGCTACAGCGCGGCCTACTACTCCTACATCTGGGCGGAGGTGCTCGACGCCGACACCGTGGAGTGGTTCACCGAGCACGGCGGCCTGCGCCGGGAGAACGGCGACGCGTTCCGGGCCGGGCTGCTCTCCCGCGGCGGGTCCGTCGACCCGATGGAGGCCTACCGGTCCTTCCGCGGCCGCGACCCCGAGATCGGCCCGCTGCTGGCCCGCCGCGGACTGGGGTGAGCGGACCGGGGTGAACGGGGCGGAACCGGGCACCGATGAGTTCGCGGGACCCGGCTCGTCCTACCCGCGACACCCGAGGAGGACCCCGCCATGAACGACCCGACCGCCGCCGCCGCGGCCCGCTACGACCGCATCGCCGCCGCCTTCACCGACCGCGTCCGCGCCGTGCCCGACGACGCCTGGGACCGGCCCGCCCCGTGCGAGGGCTGGGTGGCCCGCGACGTCGTCCGGCACCTGGTGGAGTGGATCCCGGCCTTCTTCGGCGACCGGTGGCCGCTCAAGGTCGCAGGCCCGCCGGTCGACGAGGACCCGGTGGCCGCCTGGGCGGCGCTCGACGTCGCGCTGCGCGACGCCCTCGACGACCCCTCCGTCGCCGGGTCCGAGCAGGACACCCCGATGGGGCGCAGCACGTTCGCCGCCACGCTGGACATGATCGCCACCACCGACGTCTTCCTGCACACCTGGGACCTCGCCCGCGCCACCGGCGGGGACGAGCACCTCGATCCCGACGAGGTGCACCGCCTGCTCGTGGGCATGGAGCCGATGGACGAGGTGCTGCGCTCCAGCGGCCACTACGGCCCGCGCACCCCGGTGCCCGCCGACGCCGACGAGCAGACCCGGCTGCTGGCCTTCATCGGGCGGGTGCCCTGACCGGCCGGTACGCCAGGGTGAGCGCCGCGCCCGCGGCCAGGCCCCACATCGCCGAGCCGGAGCCCGCCGTCACCACGAAGGTGACGATCGCGGCCTCGCGCCCGGCCGGCTCGGCGAGCGCGGAGCCCAGCGCCGCGGCCAGCGCGCCGAGCAGGGCCAGCCCGGCCACGGCCTCCACCAGCACCGGGGGAGCGGCCAGCACCAGCGCGGTCGCCACGCCCGCACCCAGCCCGAGCACGGCGAGGGCGACCCCGTTGGTGACGCTGGCGACCCAGCGCCGCTCCGGGTCCCCCGCCTCGGGTCCCGCGGACAGCGCGGCGCTGATCGCGGCCAGGTTCACCGCGTGGCCGCCGAACCCGGCGCCGGCCAGCGTGCCGAGCCCGGTCGCCACGAGCACCGGGCGCAGCGCCGGCCGGTAGCCGAACTGGGCGAGCACCGCCATGCCCGGCACGTTCTGCCCGGCCATGGTCACGAGGAACAGCGGCAGGGCGACGGCGAGCAGCGCGCCGGGCTCGACCACCGGCGCCGTCCAGACGAGGACGGGCGGGCCGCCGAGGTCGACCGGCCCGGTCGTCGCGATGAGCACGACGGCCACGGCCAGCGCGGCCGGCACCGCCCACGGCCGCGCCAGCCGGGCGAGCACCGCCCACACCGCGACGACGGGGGCGGCCAGCAGCGGCACCTCCGCCAGCGCCCGCACCGGCGCGAGGCACAGCGGCAGCAGCACGCCGGCCAGCATCGCCCCGGCGACGGGGGCGGGGATCGCCGCGACCAGCCGGGCCAGCGCGGGCACCAGCCCGGCGACGACGATGAGCGCCCCGCAGACGAGGAAGGCGCCGACGGCGGCGGCGAACCCGCCCGGCTGCGGTCCGGCCGCGATGAGCAGCGCCGCGCCGGGCGTCGACCAGGCGATGGAGACCGGCATCCGGGTGCGCAGGCCCAGCACGACGGCCACCAGGCCCGAGGCCAGGCAGACGGCCAGCAGCCCGGACGCCGCCTGCGCCTCGTCCGCCCCGGCCGCGCGCAGCCCGGCGAGCACCACGGCGAACGCGCCGGCGAACCCGACGAGCGCGGCGACGATCCCGGCGAGCACCGGCTTGAGCATCCGTCCTCCTCGTTCCGTTTACGGAACGATGCGACGATAACCCGGTGGACGGGCCGAGGGAAGGGCGCCCGGCGCTCGTCGCGGGGGCGGCGGAGGTCGGGCCGCGCGTGCGGGCGCTGCGGGGCGAGCGCGGGCTCTCGCTGTCCGAGCTCGCCCGCCGGGCCGGGATCGGGAAGGCGACGCTCTCCGGGCTGGAGGCCGGCACCCGCAATCCGACACTGGAGACCCTCTACGCCGTCACCACCGCGCTGGGCCTGCCGCTGACCGCGCTCGTCGCGGCCCCCGGCCCGGTGCGCGGCGCCGCCGCCGAGATGGACCTGCTGCGCGTCTTCGACGAGCCCGGCGCCACGTTCGAGCTCTACCACATGCACCTGCCGGCCGGCGCGGTGCAGCGCTCCCCGGCCCACCACGCGGGGGTGAGCGAGCACGTCACGGTGTTCGCCGGGGAGCTGGAGTCCGGCCCGGAGGACGCGCCCCGGCGCACCGGGCCGGGGGAGTACGCGGAGTGGGCCGCGGACACGCCGCACCGCTACGCCGCCCGCGGCCCCGGCGACGTCCACGCGGTGCTGCTGATCCGCTACCCGCGCCCCTGACCCCGGCTCGGCGGAGCCCCGCGCGTCCTCGCACAGGTTCGACCGTCCTCGCACGAGCTGGAACCCGTGCGAGCACGACGCATCCTGTGCGAAGTCGTGGAAGGGCTAGATGCGCTTGGTGTGGCTGCGGGGGCCGCGGCCGCGATGCAGCGTCCGGTCCGGGGGCGGGCCGGCGTGGCCGGCCTGCTTCGCCGCCGCCTTCGCCTTCGCCCGGCGCTCCGCGCGGTTGAGCTGCGGCTGGTCGGCAGCGTCCTCCAGGGCCGGCTCCGGGGCGGGCTCGTCGGCGGCGGTGATGGGGTCGGGCTGGGACATCGGAGACCTCCGAGGACGGCGGGGCGGGGGTGGACCTCAGAGGATCACCGAGCGAGCCTAGCCCCGCCCCCGCCGACCCCGCGTCCGGATTCCCGCACCACCGCACCTCGCACAGGGTCCGCCGGCCTCGCGCCGGTTCGGGCCCGTGCGAGGTCCGTCGAACCTGTGCGGGGTCGGGGAGTTGTCCACAGGTTCGGGGGAACGGGTCCGCCGGCCCTCCGTGGTGGGGTGGGCTGGGCCCATGGACGTGACGTTGCGGCGGGAGCTGCTGTCCGGCGGGTGGTCGGCCGACGAGATCGCGCGCAGGCGACGGCGGGGGGAGCTCGTCGGGATCCGCCGCGGGGCCTACGTCGGGGGCGACGACCCGCGGCTGGACCGGGCCGAGGCGGTGCACCGGCTGCGGGTGGCGGCGGCCGTCCGGCAGCTCGGGCCGGGGGCGGTGGTCAGCCACGTCTCGGCCGCCGTCGTGCTCGGCCTGCCGACCTGGGGCCTCCCGCTGGACCGGGTGCACGTGAGCCGGGACCGGTCCTCGGGCGCCCGGCGCACCCGCGACCTCCAGGTGCACGCCGCGGCGCTCGACGCGGGCGAGATCATCGCCGTCGGCGGTGTGGTCCTCACCGACCCGGCCCGGACGGTCGTGGACATCGCCCGCGGGGTGGCGTCGACGGCGGGCGGGTTCGAGGCGGCCGTCGCCGTCGCCGACGCGGCACTCGCCCGGCCGTCCCGCGACCTCCCGCCGCTGACGACGCCGCACGGGCTCGCGGCGGCGCTGGACCGGGCGGCGCACCGGCCCGGTGTCGGTGCGGCCCGGCGCGTCGTCGCGTTCGCGGACGGGCGGAGCGGCAGCGTCGGGGAGTCCCGCAGCCGGGTGGCGATCGCCCGGGCCGGCCTGCCCGCTCCCGTGCTGCAGTGGGAGGTGGCGACGTCCCACGGCCGCTGCTTCGTCGACTTCGCGTGGCCCGGGCACGGCGTGGTCGGCGAGTTCGACGGCCGGGTGAAGTACGGCCGCCTCGGCAGATCCGGCGAGGACGTGCTGTGGGAGGAGAAGCAGAGGGAGGACGCCCTCCGGGCGACGGGCCTGTGGGTGGCGAGATGGATCTGGGCGGACCTGACGGATTTCGCCCCGACGGCCGCCCGCCTGGCCGCCGTCCTGTCCTCGCACAGGTAGGGCGGTCCTCGCACGGGCCCGAACCCGTGCGAGGACCGCCGATGCCGTGCGAGGACCGCCTATGGCGCTCGGGCCGGTCAGCTGCTGCAGTGGCCCCCTGTCGGCTTCGGGACGTCCAGGGCCGGGTTGCGGTCGAAGAAGCCGACCGGCTTGAGCGTGAAGCCGGTGTAGTCGACCGGCATCACCGGCCAGTCCTCGGGCCGCGGGAAGTGGGTGGTGCCGAAGGTGTGCCAGAGCACCACGTCCTCGCCGTCGATCGACCGGTCGGCGGCCACCCACGCCGGCAGGCCGGCCCCGCCCGGGTTCTGGTTCACGAAGTCCCCGGCGGGGTAGCGCTCGGCGTGGTCGTACCGCGTGACCCACAGGTGGTGGGTGGCGAACGTGGCGCGGGCGTGGATCGAGCTGGCGTCGTCGGCGAGCATCGTCGCCTTGCCCTCGGGGATCAGCGCGTAGCCCACCGGCTGGCCCAGCGCGTTGGTGACGTCGGGGTTGACGACGTGCCAGCTCCGCACGACCGAGCCGTCGGCGGAGCGCCGCGCCTCCGACTCGCGGGTCAGCCGCGTGCGGCGGCGGGCGAACGCGTTGCCGTACGGGTTGCCCTCGCCCATCGGCACCCGGACCGCCTCCACCTCCTCGACGGCGTTGCGCACGCCGTCGACGGTCATGTCGAGCCTCGCCGAGAACAGGTGCTGGTGGAACGGCGCCATCAGCCCCGGCGCGACCTCCGTGCCGTACTCCGACGGCGCGGCCGCGGTGAACACGATGCCGGTGGCCTTGACCTCCAGCTGGATGGTGCCGTCGAGGTAGAGGTACCAGTAGAAGCCGTAGTCGTAGTTGCCGATCGGGGTGAAGAACGAGAACACCATCCGTCGCTGGCGGCGGGTCTCGGCGCTGCCGGTGAAGATGTCGGAGTGCTTCCAGAGGACGCCGTAGTCCTCCTCGTGCATGCAGATCGCGTTGCGGATCGTCTTCGGCCTGCCGAAGTCGTCGGCGATGACGGCGTCGAGGTAGTGGATGTCGCCCAGGCAGTCGCAGCCCAGCTGCAGCGAGTCGGCGTAGCGGGCGAACATGTACTCGCCGCAGTCGAAGTAGTTCTGCCAGAACCGCACCGGCGACGGGTCGGCGTAGGGCACCACCATCTCGGCCACCGACGCGCGGTAGACGACCGGGCGGCCGTCGAACGCGATCTGGTGCAGGGTCAGGCCCTCGCGCTCGTTGAACCCGACGCGCAGGTCCCACTTGCCCCAGCGCACCCGGTTGCCCTCGACGGTGAACGAGCGCCCCTCGGGCTGGGTGATCGAGATGGGCTTGAGCGAGTCCAGCGGCGGGCCCTGAACCTCGGGGTCGTCGAAGTTGCCCGACGTGCTCGGCACGGGCACGACGGCCTCGTCGATCACCTGGTCGACGGTGCGCGCGGTCAGGTCGACGTAGGCGACGAGCCCGTCGATCGGGTGCGCCCAGGGGTGGTCCGCCTCGTGGTCCTGGCGGAACCCGAAGGCCCGCACGACCCGCCGCCCGACCTCGCCGGGGTAGTCGTAGACGCCCGCCGACAGCGGGACCGCCCGGACCGACGCCGGCTCGATGCCGCGCTTGCCCAGCGCCTCCAGCCAGGCCGGCTCGGCGTTGAGGATGTCCTCGATCACCTCGAACTCGGAGTCGATGATCGGCGGCTGGCCGTCCACCGGCGGGTCGAGCTCGCAGGAGGAGACGACCTCGCCCGCCGTCGCGGACACGACGGTGTCCCACGAGCGGCCGGTGGCGAGGTCGAGCAGCACGGTGCGGAACCGCCGGTCGACGGACGCGCCGGCCAGCACGTCGGCCTTCGGCGGCTCCTCGGGGGCGAAGAACGCGAACCGCACGGTCTCGGTGAGCAGCCCGGCGCCGGTCAGGACTTCACGGACGGCGTCGACCTCCTCGGCGGTCGTCATCTCCAGCGGGTGGTCGGTGCGCGTTTCCGCGAGGGTCATGACATCTCCAGCGTCGGCGAGGCGGACGGGGTGCGGCGGGCCCACAGGGCGCCCGCGGCGAAGAAGACGACGAGCACGGACCCGATCGCCGTGGCGAGCCCCGGGGACCCGCCGATCAGTGTCGGGAAGTTCGAGATCGTCAGGAAGAGGAAGACGAGCAGCCCGGCCAGGCCGAGCGCGGGGGCGACGGCCGTCTGCCACGGCCGCTGGTCCACCCGGGTGCGGCGGAAGAACACCACCACCGCCAGGCAGGTCAGCGCCATCAGGGCGAGCACCCCGAGCGTCGCCGTGCCGGCCATCCAGGCGAAGACCTGGGTGACGGGGTCCATCCCGGCCAGCGCGAACGCGGCCACGAGGACCAGCGCCGAGCCGGACTGGGCGAGCGAGCCGACGTGCGGCGAGCCGTGGCGGGCGTGGCTGCGCCCGCACGCCGCGGGCAGCGCGCCGCTGCCGCCGAGCACGAACAGGTAGCGCGCCAGCACGTTGTGGAAGGACAGCAGCGCGGCGAACAGGCTGGTCACGAGCAGCACCTGGGCGATGTCGCCGCCGACGACGCCGAGCGCGTTCGTGATCGTCGTGACGAGCATGCCGCCGGGGTCCTCCCCGGCCGCGGCGACCGCCCCGGCGTCGCCCCACGCGGTGACGACGGCCCAGCCGGACACCGTGTAGAACACGCCGATCAGCACGAGCGCCAGGTACGTCGCGCGCGGGACGGTGCGCTCGGGGTCGCGGGCCTCGTCGCGGAACACCGCCGTCGCCTCGAACCCGATGAACCCGGCCACGGCGAACATCAGCGCGACGCCGAGCGAGCCGGACGTGATCTGCGCGGGCACGAGGAACGCCGTCGACGGGCCCTCCGGCCCGCCCGACGCGGCCACGACGAGGTCGAACACGAGCACGATCGCGACCTCGGCGACGAGCAGCACGCCCAGCACGCGGCTGGATAGCTCGATGCGCCGGTAGCCGAGCACGGCGACGACGGCCATCGCGACGAGCGACCACAGCCACCACGGCAGGGCCGGGCCGCCGTAGTTCTGCACCAGCCCGTCCACGACGGCGCCGATGTAGCCGTACACGGCGAGCTGCACGGCGGTGTAGGTGGCGAGCGCCAGGAACGCGGTGCCCATCCCGGTGACGCGGCCCAGCCCGCGCTCGACGTAGGCGTAGAAGGCCCCCGCGGTCGGCACGTGCGGGGTCATCGCGCAGAACCCGACGGCGAAGAGCAGGAGCACGACGGCGGACAGGGCGAACGTGGCGGGGAACGCGGGCCCGTTGCCGATGGCGATGCCCAGCGGCACCGTCCCGGCGATGACGGTCAGCGGCGCGGCGGCCGCGACGACCATGAAGACGATGGGACCGACCCCGAGGGATCCGGACAGGGTGTGCGTACGGTCGTTCACGAGCGACCTCCAGCGGACGGGTGACGCCGGGCACGGTCCGTCAGCGCCCCGCCCGTGACAACCGCCGCTCTCACCGCCCGGGAACGGCACGGCGGGGATTCTCATTCGACGCCCGGACGTGTTCCGCGCGCGTCCCGGCCGATCTACGCTGCGCCGGTCCCGCTGGGCCGATCCCGCCGGGCCGGTCCCGCCGGCCCGATCCTCCTGGGCACCCGCCGGAAGGAGTCGCCGTGCGCCTGCGCCACCGCTCGCCCGTCCACGGGCTGGACCGCCGCGCGCTCGGGCCGGCCGGGGTGCTCGCCCAGTCGGTGTCCAGCGCCGCGCCCGCCGCCGCGATGGCCACGGTGCCGGCGATCGTCGCGTCGACCGCCGGGCCGGGCACGCTGTGGTCGTTCGCCGTCGCCACCGCGGTGGCGCTGCTGATCGGCAGCTGCATCGCGCAGTTCACCCGACGGATGGCCGTGGCCGGGTCGCTGTACTCGCTCACCGCGCAGGGCCTCGGCCCGGCCGGGGCGTTCACCTGCGGTGTCGCCCTGCTCGTCGGCTACGCGGTGCTCGTGATGGCGGCGCTCACCGGCGCGGCCATCTACCTCGACGCGCTCGTCGCCCGGCTCGGGATCGCGCCGCCGGGCTCGCGCGCCGTGCTGGTGGCGGCCACCTGCCTGCTCGCGGTGCTGGCGACGGCCGGCGTGCTCGTGCGGGTGCGGCTCTCCGCGCGGGTCGTCCTGCTGACCGAGGCCGCGTCGATCAGCGTGATGACGGTGGTGTTCCTCGTGCTGCTGGCGTCCCCGGCGCCCGGCACCGTCGGCACCGTGCCGGACGCCGGGCTCACCGGCGTCGCCGCCGGGGTGCTGCCCGCGCTGGGCGCCTTCATCGGGTTCGAGGCCGCGACGGCGCTCGGGGTGGAGGCGCGGCGGCCGTTCCGGACGGTGCCCCGCGTCGTGCTGTGGACGGCGGGCGCGGCCGGGGTGCTCTACCTGTTCGCGGCCTGGACGCAGGTGTCGCGGGCGGCCGGGCCCGGCGTGCCCGCCCCGGTGCTGGACCTCGTGACGGGCGAGCGGTGGCTGGCGGTGCTGCTCGACGTCGGCATCGCGACGTCGTTCGCCGCCTGCGCCCTCGCGACGCTGAACGCGCTGGTCCGCGTCGTGTTCTCGATGGCGCGCGACCGCATCGTGCCGCGCGCGCTCGGCGCCACCCATCCGGTGCTGCGCACGCCGTGGGTCGCGGCGGCCGTCGCGCTGCCGGTCGTCGCGGCGGTGCCGGGGCTGCTGCTGGCCGCGGGCCTGCCCGGGCAGCGGGTGCTGGCCGAGCTGCTCACCGTCGCCACCGCCGGGTACCTCGTCGCCTACCTGCTGGTCTGCGTGGCCGCCCCGCTGTTCCTGCGCCGCATCGGCGAGCTGACCCGCTGGCCGGTCGTCGCCACCGCCGTCGTCGCCCCCGTGCTGCTCACCGTCCTCGCCGCGTTCGTGGCGCAGGCCTGGGGCGGCGCGGTGCCGCTGGTGATCGGGTCGTGCGCGCTGGGCGGGCTGGTCTGGTTCGTGGCGCTGCGCAGGCTCCGTCCCGAACGGCTGGCCGCGATCGGCGCGTACGACGAGACCACGCGCGACGACGTGCTGGTGGCCCCGTGACGGACCCGCTCCCGCTGTCCGGGCGCCAGCCGCGCGCGGTGCGCAGCGCGCTCGCGGTGCTGGAGGAGGTCGTCGCCGCGGGGCCCGGCGTCACGGCGAAGGAGATCTCGGCCGCGCTCAAGCTGCCGCAGGCCACCACCTACCGGCTGCTCAACCTGCTCGTCGGCGAGGAGTACCTGGTGCGGCTGCCGGACCTGCGCGGCTTCGCACTGGGCCGCCGGGCCGCCCGCCTGGCCACGCCGGTCGTCCCGGTGCCGCCCGCCGCCGCGCGCGCCGTCGTCGAGCACCTGCGCGGGATGGTGCGCTGGGGCGTGCACCTGGCGTCGTTCCGCGGCGGGCAGCTCACGCTCGTCGACGCCGACCCGGACCACCCGCCCACCGACGCCGCCGTGCTCGCCCGGCACCCGCACGCGTCCGCGCTGGGCCGGCTGCTGCTCGCCGAGCAGGCGGACTGGCGGGCCCTCGCGCGCGACCTGCGCGGGCTGACCCCGCACACGGTCACCGCCGCCGCCGAGCTGGACGCCCGGCTCGCCGAGGTCGCCCGCACCGGGCTGGCGCGGCAGTGCGGGGAGGTGCGCGGGGAGAAGGGCTGCCTCGCGGTGCCCGTCCGGGACCCCGCCACCGGCGCGCTCGTCGCCGGCCTGGCGCTCTGCGGGCCCGCCACCCGGGTGGCCGAACCGAACGAGGAGCTGGTCCGGACGATGCGCGAGCACGCGGACCGGCTGGTGCCGCTGCTGGCCTGATCGGGGCCCGACACGACCCGTCCCGCCCGGTGGGGAGCGCCGGGCGGGACGGGTCACCGCAGGAGGTGTGTCGCGCGGGGGCGACCCTAGAGAAGATGCTGCGGTGTGATCGAGAGAACTGAGAGCGTGGGATACGCGTGCGCGCCGACCGGTGGTCCCCGCGCGCCGGAAAGCACTCCGGCGGGGCGCCACGCCGAGTGAGTACTCCGTTCGGCCCAGCGGAGCTCTCAGCATTTCTCAGCACTGCGTGATTGGGCCACTCGAACAGGTGATGTCGCTCCGTTAGCGGATTGTTACTGCCACGGTGGTCGGGCAAGGTGTGCGGCGATGCTCCCCGCTGCTCCCCCGGGGGGTGCGTCCACGGCCGTGCCGGTGATCCCGCACGCCCGCGCGCCCCTGAACGAGACCCCTGTCGCCCCGGTCGCCCACGTCCTGCTGGCGTTGCCCCCGACGGCCACCTCGGCCGCCGTGCTGCGCAGCCTGCGTGCCGAGGGGGTGAGCGTGAGCGCCGTCGGCGACGGCATCGGCGTGCTGGACGCCGTGCGCGCCCGCGACCCCGCGCTCGTCGTCCTCGACGTCGAGCTCCCCGGCCCCGACCAGTCCGCCCTCCTCGCCGCGCTGCACAACGAGGCCGCCCACCTGCCCGTCATCGCGGTCACGCCCCGTGAGCGGCGCTCGTCGCTGCTGGGCCTCCTGCGCGGCGACCGGGACGACTACCTGCTGCGTCCGTTCGCCGTCGACGAGCTCGCCGCGCGGATCCGGCTGCGGCTGCACGCCGGCGGCAACGACCTGGTCCTGCGCCACGGCGACCTGGTCGTCGACGTCGAGCACGACGAGGTGAGCATCGCCGGCCGCCCCGTGTCGCTCTCGCCCACGGAGCTCGCGCTGCTCAAGGCGCTGCTCGAGGCGCCGGGCCAGGTCGTCGCGCCGGACCGGCTGGCCCGGCAGGTCTGGTCGGAGGAGGCGTCGGCCAACCTCGTG
>JAPLAT010000686.1 GCA_026393175.1 Pseudonocardiales bacterium | reverse complement strand
CCGGCGGTTGCAGGCGGATTTCCTGGCCGATGTCGGCGGCTGGCTCGGCGATCCGGTGGTGCTCGAGGCGGCCCAGGTGTACCGGCGGCTCGCCGAGACGTGGTCGCAGACCGCGGCGGCGGCGGTCGGGCCGGCCCCGGCCGTCGATCGCCTCGCGGGCGTGCGCCGCACCGCGGCCGCCCTGCCCGCCCTGGAGTGTGAGGGCGTCGACAGGCTGGCTGCGCTGGCACAGCGGCTGGCGCCCTGACCAGCACTCCCCGGGGCCAGCCCTGGCGCGGGCTCCCTCGTCCAGGGCACGCCACCGCCTCGGGAGGACGGCGCGAACTCGATGCCGTCACCGCGGGCGGGCTCGTCGACAGCCACACTCGGGTCGGTGCCGCCCGCCTCCATCGCCAAGAGTGCGGCTCGGAACTCGGTCACCAGTCGCCGGTGCGGGAGAGGCGCCGTGACATGTCGGCGCCGCGAAGGCTCTGGGAGCCGATGATCGCAGCGGTCGGGGCGGGGTCGCGGCCCTCGTGTAAGCGGACCAGGTCGCGCAAGGCGCCGTGGATGGGGAGCCAGGCCTCGTATTGACGCAGAGGGAGTAGAGGCCGTAGACGGTCTTGGCGGGCAGGAAGTCGTGCGGGAGCGCCGCCGAGGCGATCCCGCCGACCACCAGGTAGAAGATCGCGTCCAGGACCAAGCGGCAGGGGTGTCTCTCCGGCGGCCCGCCCTTGCCGCGGGTGTTGCCCGGGGCGGGTAGTAGCGGCTCGACGACCCGAGACTGCGCGTCGGTCGGCGACAAGGTCGGGTAGAACACGCAGGCCGCGGGCCTTGTCCCGGTCCTGGTCGGGGCCGTCCCGTTCGGGTGGGCGGAGCACACGGAGCCCATCAACAGGCCGACGGCTGCGAGTCCACAGACGCTCTCTCAGATGTGCGGGCCGCCGCCCCCGTCGTGTCGCGCAGCTCCCGGTGAGGACGTCTGCGCTGATCCCCCTGTCGGTCCAGGTGACGGGCGCGCCAGGCTGCCGTTACGACCGCAGGTGAGCGACGGGTCGGTGGCGGTTGTGAGAGGAACCGCCGGTTCGCGGTATCGGCAGGCCCGGCGCCTCAGCGTGGAAGACCCGGGTCCTCGTGCAGACGCTCGGCGACGGAGAGCTGCGGCTCGTGGGGCAACGGCGCCGTGTCGACAGCGGGTCGAACCTTCCGGTCCGGTGAATCGTTAGTGCCGTGGAAAGTGCTTGTGCCCCGGGTCGCCCCGTGCCCAGGACCAGGACACTGCCCGCTCGCTCTCACCGCCCATCGCCCGGCTCCCACCGCGCCGGCTCCAGCCCGTCGTCTGCCAGGAAGAGGACCTCCCGGATGGCCCACCACCGCACTGCCGCTACACCGCGACCTGATCGCCCGCGTGTCGACGTCAGCCGACGGAAGTTCCTCGGCTTCGTCATCGCTGCCCCGACGCTGGTGGTGGCCGCGGAGATGGGGCGCCAGTCGCTCGGGCTGGGCCCGACCGCCGTCGCGAGCCCGCTCGTGTCGCCCCCGCAGGTCCCGGAGGCCTACGACCTGCTCGATCTCCTGCGCGAGACGTCCCGCGCGACGGCGAATCTGATCCGCATCACGGTCAACCGCGACAGCACGGTCTCTTTCGAGCTCCCCCGCTCGGACAACGGGCAGGGCATCATCACGTCCACCCAGATGATCATCGCCGAGGAGATGGGACTCGATCCCGACCAGGTGATCGTCACCCTGGCCGATGCCCGCCCGGAGCTGCTGTTCAACCAGATCACCGCCGGGTCGAGCACCACGTTCACCACCTACACCCCGATCCGCGTGGCGGCCGCGATCGCCAACAAGCGGCTGCTCGACGCGGCGGCGGCCCAGCTGGAGCAGGAGGTCGGCCTGCTGACCAGCCGGGCGGGCCTGATCACCAGCACCGTCGGGGCGGTGATCCCGATCGGTGACCTGGCCGAGGTCGCGAGCGCCGACGTGACCGAACAGGTGGAGGTCCTCCTCAAGCCCCGCGAGGAGTTCACGGTCGTCGGGAAGCCGCGCAACAAGTCCGACCAGCTCGCGATGGTGACCGGTGCGAAGAAGTTCGTCACCGACCTGGACATCCCCGACGCGCTGCCCACCATGGTCTGCCGGGCACCCACGCTCAACGGCACGGTCGAGTCCGTGGACAACATCGACGAGGTCCGGCGCATGCCCGGCGTCACCGACGTCGAGGTGGTCGGCACCGGCATCGCGGTCCGTGCGCTGACCTTCGGCCAGTGCATCGACGCCATCCAGGTGCTGCGGGCCCGCTGGGCCGCCGGCACCGCCGAGGGCGCGAACGACGACTCGGTGCTCGCCGAGATCAAGGCGGCCGAGCTGCCGCTGGTCGTCCCGGCCGGGGTGGTGGGCGAGAGCCTGGAGAGCGAGCACACGTTCTACTTCCGCAGCGGCGCCTCTTTGGAGACCAACTCCGCCATCGCCGACGTGCGCTCCGACCGCGCCGAGATCTGGGGCCCGGCGAAGAACCCGATCGCCGCGCAGGCCGAGATCGCCAAGGTGATCGGCCTCCCGACGAGCGCGGTCACCTTCCATGTCATCGAGGGCGGCGGCTCGTTCGGCCGCAAGCTGTTCTTCGACGCTGCGCTCGAGGCCGCCGAGATCTCGCAGAAGATGGGCAAGCCCGTCAAGCTGATGTGGCACCGCGCCGACGACGCGCGCGTCGGTCGCGTGCACCCGCTGTGCACATCGCGCGTGCGCGCCGTCATCGCCGGGGACACGGTGGTCAGCTTCGAGCAGCGTCACGCCAGCGTGGCGACCGAGACCAACCCGGGTCTGGGCGAGCCGCTGACGGCGGCGGTGTTCAAGCTGCCGGCCGCGAACTACACGCTGTCCCAGTCCATCTTCGAGCTGACGCAGGTGACGCACTACAACTTCGGGGTGAGCACCCGGTTGCTCAACGAGGTCGACCTGCGGTTCAACACGCAGTCCACCCGCAACATCTACTCCCCCGACGTCACGGCC
>JAPLAT010000411.1 GCA_026393175.1 Pseudonocardiales bacterium | reverse complement strand
CGACAGCGAGCCCTGCACCGACACGAAACTGCGCAGCCCGCTGTCGGCGGCCTCCAGCTCGGCGCAGGCGAGCCCGTAGCTGACGGCGTTGGTCCCCGCGCAGCCGTAGCCGTCCAGGTGCATGCCCAGCACGCCGAGGGCACCGAACTCCTTCGCCAGCTCACGCGCGGGCAGGGTTCCCGCCTCGAACCACTCGGCGATCCCGGGGCGCAGCCGGTCGTCGACGAAGCGGCGCACCGTGCGCGCGATGTCGGCCTCCTCCTCCTGCAGCAGGTCGTCGACGGCGAACAGCTCCAGCGGCTGGCGGGTCATGTCGGGCTCCCGGAGGCGGCGAGGGGGGCCGCGGCCGCGCGCTCGCGCCTCCGCCGAGAGGTCCGGCGGCTCACCCGGCCGGCACTGCTCGCCCGACGCCTCGTACCCGATCCTGACGACCACGTGGGTCCTCTCCTCGCTCTGCGGTCAGAAGGTGTGGTTCTTGCCGCCGAACACGGCGCTCACCGAGTCGTCGGTGAAGATGCGGCGGATGGAGTCGGTGAGCAGGTCCGCGCACGACACGACCCGCACCGTGGCGGGCGCACCCGGGCGCAGCGGGACCGTGTCGGTGACGACGACCTGCTCGAAGCAGGACGCGGCGAGGTTCGCGTAGGCCGGACCGCTGAACACCCCGTGCGTGGCGGCGGCGTAGATCCGGGCCGCCCCGGCCCGCACGACGGCGTCGGCCGCGGCGCAGAGCGTCCCGGCGGTGTCGATGATGTCGTCGACGATGATCGCCGTCTTGCCACGCACGTCGCCGATCACGTGCCCGACCGAGGCGACCTGCTGCTGCGGGCGCTCCTTGTCGAGGATGGCGAGGTCCGCGCCGAGCCGGTCGGCGAACTGCTTGTTCAGCTTGACCCGGCCGGCGTCCGGCGCGACGACGACGATGTCCTCCAGGTCGTCGCGCTCCCGGCGGAGCTCGCGGAAGTACTCGGACAGCATCATCAGCGCCGTCATGTGGTCGACCGGCACCTGGAAGAAGCCCTGCAGTTGGCCCGCGTGCAGGTCCATCGTGAGCACGCGGTCCACCCCGGCGGACTCCAGCATCCGCGCCACGAGGCGGGCCGAGATCGGTTCCCGGGGGGCGCTCTTCTTGTCCTGGCGGGAGTAGCCGAACCAGGGCGTCACCGCGATCACCCGGTGCGCGCTCGCCCCGACGGCCGCGTCGATCATCACGAGCAGTTCGACCAGCGCGTCGTTGGCGTTGACGCCCTCGGCGGGGTTCCCGCACGTCGGCTGCACGATGAACACGTCGGCGCCGCGGATGGACTCCTCGTAGCGGCAGTAGACCTCGTCGTTGGAGAACGTCCGGAGCGTCACCGGTCCGAGCCCGACCCCCAGCCGGTCCCCGATCGAGCGGGCCAGCGCCGGGTTGGCGCGCCCGCTGAACAGCATGAGCCGCTTGTCGTAGTGCAACGGCAGGCTCGTCGCGTCCGGGGTGTTCCCCGGGATCGTCGCCGTCACGACCGCTCCGGCGACAACAGCGCGCGTCCGGCGAGCAGGTCGCGCCCGATCGCGTAGGCCTCGCGCAGGTCCGGGCCCTCGTACACGGCGGCGGCCAGTGCTCGGAGCCGCGGTGTGGCGTTCACCGCGACGGTCCGCCGCAGGTGGCCGAACAGCCCGACGTCGGACGTCGAGTCCCCGTAGGCGACGCAGTCGTCGTGCGTCAGGCCCCGCTCGACCACCAACCGGTCGGTGATCGACACCTTGTCCTCGACGGTGAGCAGGAGGTCCTCGCCGGCCCGACCGCCGGGCTCCACCCCGGCGCCGAACACGGCGCCGGCGCCCCAGCGCTGCAGCCTGCGGACGAAGAACAGCGGCGACTGCGAGATCACCGCGCTGTGCTCGCCGCGAGACTCGATGTCGGCGAACACCTCGGCCACCCCGTCGATCCACGGGCAGGCCTCGAAGGCACGGTCGATCTCGTCCTCGGAGACCCCGTCCCACAGCGGCAGGACGAGCTCCCAGAACCGGACCTCCCCGACCTCGCCGCGCAGCCAGGCCTCCTCGACGGCGTTGGCCTCCTCGAACCGCCCGAGGTGACGGGAGAGCTCGACGGACGCCGCACCGCGCAGCAGCGTGCCGTCCATGTCGAAGACGTGCAGCTTGGTCATGATTGAGAACGACCCCTCGTCGAACGGTCCCGGTCCGGCGCCGCCCGCCGCGGGGACGCGGCGGGCGGCGGTGGTGCGTGTCAGGCCGGCGTGGCGACCTGCGGCGCCGCGACCTGTCCGTTGTCGGACACCCGCATCTGACCCACGTGGTCGAGGTAGTACCACTCCGGGACCTCCTGCTCACCGGCCGCGATCAGCTCGGTGAAGTCCCACTTCTTGAGCAGCTTGCCGTTGCGGAACACCGGGACCAGTTCGTTCTGCTCCGGCGGGATCGAGTCGCGCGGCACGGTCACGTAGGTGCCGTTCTCCTTCTTCAGCGCGAGCCGCCCGCCCTTGGAGACCTTCATGCTGTCGCCTGTCGGGGTCTTCGCGATCGAGCGCCACTCCCCGTTCACGCGGGCCGCGCTGCCCTTCTGCCCGAAGTTCATGGTGTCGCGGTTCCAGTGCTGCAGGAGCCCGCCGCCCATGCCGAACACCGCGTTGTCGGCGGCCAGCCCCCGGCGCTCCAGCTCCATGAAGACCTTGGGCAGGCTGTGGAAGGTCACGCCGTCGCCCTGCACGACCCGGACGTAGGGCGGGAGGATCTTGTAGCCCTTGCTGTTGGTCTCGAACCCGAAGGCGTCCATCAGCCACTCGGTGGTGTCGGCGGTGACCTGCACGATGTCGCCGGAGTCGGGTCGGACGCCGACCAGGCCGGGGAAGCTGCGGATCTGCTCGCGCAGCTCCCCGCCGATGATGTTCTTGACGCAGTTCTCGTGGTCGTAGGTGTCGGTCAGCAGGAGGGCGCAGCCCTCCTTCGCGTAGATGTCGAGCATGTTCCGCAGGGCCGCGGTCTCGTTCTCCCGGCCCCAGGCGCAGAACCCGGCGTGCTCGGAGTTCGGCCCGGAGTTGGAGACCTTCCCGGCGTTGTAGAAGTACTTGGCGGCCAGGATGCCCGGGACGGTGTCGCTCTGGTCGAAGTTGACCAGGTGCGCGAGCCCCCCGAGCGCAGCGGACTGCTGGGAGCTGACGCCGCGGGCGCCGTAGTCGTGCAGGATGTTGCGGACGAGGAACTCGTTGTCCGAGGTCCGGGCGAGGGCCTCCTTGATGACCTGCTTGGACAGCCAACTCACGGTGGCGATGGTGGTCGGGTACCAGACCGCCCGGAGCAGGGCCGTCTCGAAGAAGCTGGTGGCCCAGAAGTACTTGGGGTCGGTGTTGATGACCTGCACCAGGACGTTGCGCGAGGGCAGCACGGTGCCCTCGGGCACGGCCTCGATCTCGACGGGCAGGAAGCCGTCGTAGTCGTTGAGGATGCCGAGCCAGTTGTCCCGGTTGAAGTGCATCCCCTGCTCGCGGACCACGAACTCGGCCTCGTCGATGTCCTCGAGAGTGATCGGGCGCATGAGGTACTCGCGGATGAAGGCCTGCAGGCCGACGAACTGCGTCACCGGCCACGGCCCGCCGCGGGACTCGATGTAGCTGGACACGTACTCGGTGCCCGGGGGGTACAGCGGGTAGTGGCAGTGCTTGTAGTTGTCGGTGTTGATGATCAGGTTGTCCAGGTACCGCCGCATCCGATGCCACCTCGGTCTGAGAGTCGTTTCTACAGGGGCTTGCCGTATTCGGATCCGCCACAGGCCGGTGGATCAACTCACGAGCCGACCTCGTCGTCCGCCGCCCGACACACGATGGCCTGCCAGACGCGTGATCACTAGATGTCAGCTGACTGAGCAACACGATATTAACGTTTCTACTGTGACTGTCAACGCACTTGTGCCGACCCGAGGGGCGTATCGGGCCGGGCGACGACGGGCACGCGCGGACGCCGGCCCGCTCCCCCGCTCGCCGGGAAGGCCCGGACCCGCACGCGCTCCGCTGCCCCTCGGCGCCGTATCACGCCAGCTCATATGGCTGAGCAGTGACGGAGAGCCCCGAAGCACCCAGTCGGGCGAACCTCTGGCGGAACGGCGACCGGGCCGTCCGGTAGCCAGGTCCGGTGAGGCCGGCACCTGCGGAACGGGGCTCGGTGGGTGCGCGTCAAGCGGGACGGTGAAAAGCATTCTGGTCCCCTCTTCGGGCACCGTGGACGACCGGCCTTGCCGGAGCCTCAGGACGTGGTCAGCGCGGCAGTGATCGCGGCGGCGTGGGGCATCCCTGTCCGCGCCCCCAGGTGCCCGACGGACAACGACGCCGCCGCGGTGGCCGTCCGGACCGCGGCGACGAGGCCGTCCCCGGCCGCCATACGGGCCGCCAGGACCCCGTTGAAGGT
>JAPLAT010000048.1 GCA_026393175.1 Pseudonocardiales bacterium | reverse complement strand
GTTGATGTACATGCTGATCTCGCGGTCCGGGTCGGCCGACTCCAGGCACAGCAGCTGCGCCATGACGTCGTTGGCCGACGCGTCGTCGATCTGCACGCCGAGGAAGATGATGCGCTCCTCGAACAGCTTGTTGTACGGGTTGGACTCCTTCACCCCGTAGCTGGTGCGCTCGACGAAGGACGGCAGCACGTACCGGCTCTCCGGCATCTGGAAACCGTTGCTCACGATGCGCTCCCGTTGCCGTTGCTGCTCACGTTCCCGTCGGGCAGCTGGCCCGCACGGGAGATGACGTGGTCGACGAAGCCGTACTCGAGGGCCTCCTGCGCGGAGAACCAGCGGTCGCGGTCGAAGTCGGCCGTGATCTTCTCGACGGTCTGGCCGGTGTGCCCGGCGATCAGCTCGGCCATCTCGCGCTTGTGGCGGCGGAACAGCTCGGCCTGGATCGAGATGTCGGACTCGGTGCCCCCCACGCCCGCCGAGGGCTGGTGCATGAGGATCTGGCAGTGCGGCAGCGCGTAGCGCTTGCCCGGGGTGCCGGCCGAGAGCAGGAACTGCCCCATCGACGCGGCGAGGCCCATCGCGAACGTCGCCACGTCGCAGGGGATGAACTCCATCGTGTCGAAGATGGCCATCCCCGCCGTGACCGAGCCGCCCGGCGAGTTGATGTAGAGCTGGATGTCGGACTCGGGGTCCTCCGCGGACAGCAGCAGCATCTGCGCCGCGATCCGGTTGGCGATGTCGTCGTCCACCTGCTGGCCGAGCACGATGATCCGCTGCTGGAGCAGCCGCTCGTACACCGAGTCGGACAGCGTCAGCGACGAGGGCGCACCGCCCCGCCGCATCTCCGCACCCGGCGTCGCGCCGGGACGGTCCGCCGTACGCGAACCGGGATCCTGGGTCGTCACGTCACCCTGCTTTCTGGTGGTCAGTTCGCCTTGTAGGTCGTCACGGAGCATCGGGACCGACCCTACGCGGCGGGGACGTCGCCCCGCCGCGCACGGACCGGTTGTTCGCTGTGGGCATGACGCCCGCTCAGGCGCCGCTGCTCGCCTTCTCGGCGGGGGCGTCGCCGGCACCGTCCGCGGCGCCGTCGGCGGCGGTCGTGTCGGCGGCCTCGTCGGTGGCGGGGGCCTCGTCGGCGGCGGGGGCCTCGTCGGTGGCGGCCTCGCCGGTGGTCGCCTCGTCGGTGGCGTCCTCGGGGGCGGGCACCTCGGTGACCTGGATGCCGCCGTCGGCGTCGTCGTCGCCCAGCAGGTCGCTCAGGTCCACCGGCTGCCCGGAGGCGTCGGTGACGGTGGCCGCGCGCACGGCGGCGATGAGCGCCTTGGAGCGGCGGACGTCGGCGTAGATCGCACCGAGCTGGCCGGCCTCCTGGATCCGCCGGACGAACTCCTCGGGCGGCATCCGGTACTGCTGCGCCTGGTACAGGATGCGCTCGGTGAGCTCCTGGTCGTCGACCGTGACCTCCTCGGCGTCGGCCAGGGCGTCGAGGACCAGCCGGGTCCGCACGTTCTTCTCCGCGTCGGTGCGGGTCTCCGCGTCGAACTCCTCGCGCGTGGAGCCCTGCGCGGCGAGCTGGGCCTCGAAGCGCTCCTCGTCGTGGTCGAACGCGTGCACGGCGTCGTGCAGCCGGGAGTCGACCTCGGCCTGCACGATGCTCTCCGGCAGCGGCACTTCGGTGCCGTCGACGATCGCGTCGAGGATCTTGTCGCGGGCCTCGGCGACCTGCTCCATGCGCTTGACGCGGCCGAGCCGCTCGCGCAGGTCCGCCATCAGCTCGTCGAGGGTGTCGAACTCGCTGGCGAGCTGGGCGAACTCGTCGTCGGCCTCGGGGAGCTGGCGCTCCTTCACCGCGGTGACCTTGACGGTGACCTCGGCGTCCTTCCCGGCGAACTCGCCGGCGACCAGCGTGGTGGGGAAGGTCTTCTCCTCGCCGGCGGACAGGCCGGTGATGGCCTCGTCGATGCCGTCGATCAGCCCGCCCTGGCCCACCTGGTAGGAGAACCCGGTCGTGGCGGCCTCCTCGACGGCCTCGCCGTCGACGGTGGCCGAGAGGTCGATGACGACGAAGTCGTCGGTGGCGGCCGGGCGCTCGACGCCGGTGAGGGTGCCGAATCGGGCGCGCAGGTTCTGCAGCTGCTCGTCGACCTCCGCGTCGTCCAGCACGACGTCGTCGACGGTGACGGCGAGCGAATCGAGCTCGGGCAGCGTCAGGTCGGGGCGGACGTCGACCTCGGCGGTGAACGCGAGCCGCTCGTTGTCGGCGATCTCGGTGACCTCGATGTCGGGGCGCCCGATCGGGGTGACCTCGTCGGCGGCCGAGATGGCCTCGCTGTACTTGGCCGGGACCGCCGCGTTGACGACCTCCTCCAGCACGACGCCGCGGCCGAGCCGGGCCTCGATGATCCGCGCGGGGACCTTGCCCTTGCGGAAGCCGGGGACGTTCACCTGCTGGGCGATCTTCTTGTAGGCGCGGTCGAAGTCCGGCTTCAGCTCGTCGAACGGCACCTCGACGGCGATCCGGACCCGCGTCGGGCTCAACCGCTCCACGGTGCTCTTCACGGTGACGGGACTCCTTGCGACTGGTGTGCGTGCTCTCCTGAGCCCGGACAGCGCGTGGTCACGACGGCGCACGACAGCGCTGGGGCGTCCGGCGAGTCTAGGTCAGGGGGTGCGCGGGGGTGCGGGGGGCACCGCCGTGACGGCCGGGACGACGTCGGAGAACGTGAGGTCGACGGTCACGGGGCCGAGGACGGCGCGCACGGCGGCCACGACCTGCTCGGCGAGCAGGGGCAGCGGCAGGCCCAGCCGGGCGACGACGGCGATCTCGGCGGTGCCGCCGCCGGGGCGGGTGTCGAGGCGGACGCCGAGGATGCGGCGGCGGCCGGGCAGGAGCGAGGCGACGGTGCCGAAGGGCCCGCCGTCGAGCCGGGCGACGTGGGGGAGCGCCTCGACGGCGGCGGCCACGCGGGCGGCGGCATCGTCGTGGGCGAAGCGGCCCGGGGCGAGCGGGTCGGGGAGCGGGTCGTGCGGGGGCGGCGGGGCCGGGTCCGGGCGCGCCGAAGGGCGGCCCGCCCGGACCCCTCGTCCGGGGGGACCGCCCGTCGGGAGGTCCTGGCCGGTCAGCGCTTGTCGCCCTTGATGGCGTCGCCCAGGTTCGACGCGGCGTCCTTGACGGAATCGCCGGTCTGCTTGACGTTGCCGCTGACCTGGTCCTTCTTGCCCTCGGCCTCGAGGCGCTCGTTGCCGGTCAGCTCGCCGACCTTCTCCTTGACCTGGCCGACGACCTCCTCGGCCTTGTGCTTGGCCTTGTCCACGAAGCTCATGCTGCTCCTCCTCATCCGGTGGACGCGCCGGGCGCCGGCGGGTGCCGGCGGCTAGCGTGTTCTGCGGGTAGGACGCCCACGACCCATCCACCCTCACGGTGACCCGCGTCACAGTCATGATCGGAGTGCCGGTTGAGCCAGCCCGCAGGCGTCGTCGCCGCCGCGCTGCCGCCCGACCCGGTACCGGACCGGCCGGAGCCGGACCCACCGGGAGCGGACCCGGTGCCCGCCGAGCTGGACGAGGCCACGCTCGTCGTCCGCGCGCAGGAGGGCGACGCCCGGGCCTTCGAGGTGCTCGCCCGCCGCCACCAGGCCGCGCTCTACCGTCTGGCCGTGCGGGTGATGGGTGACCCGGCCGAGGCCGAGGACGCGCTGCAGGAGGCGCTGCTCGACGCGTGGCGGCGGATCGGCCGCTTCCGCGGCGACTCCGCGTTCTCGACGTGGATGTACCGGGTGGTCACCAACCGCTGCCTCGGGATGCTGCGGCGCCGTCGCCCGGTACCGGTCGAGGAGATCGAGGCCCCCGCCCCCGCACAGGACTCCCCCGAGCGCGCCGCCGAGCGCGGCGCCGGGATGGCGGCGCTGCGCCGGGCGCTGGCACTGCTGCCCGACGAGCAGCGCGTGTGCTGGGTGCTGCGGGAGATGGAGGGGCTGTCCTACACGGAGATCTCCGAGGTCACCGGGGCCAGCGAGGACGCCGTGCGGGGCCGGATCCACCGGGCCCGCACCCGGCTGGCGGAGGCGATGCGCGCATGGCGGTGACCGACCTGCTCGCCTGTGGCCGCGACGCCGCGGCGGTGTGGGACCGCGCCGTCGCCGGCGTGCCCCCCGACGAGCACGAGCGCGACTGCCCGCACTGCTCCCTGGCCGCGGCCGACGCCCGCGGGCTCGACGCGCTGGTGCACCGGATGGCCGACGAGCCGCTGGAGCCGCCGCCCTCGGTGCTCGACCGGGTGATGGTGGCCGTGCGCACCGAGCTGCGCCCGCACGACGTGCTGACCCTGCCCTCCCCGCACGGGCCCGCCCGGCTCTCGCGCGCCGCCGCGGCCGCGGTCCTGCGGCACACCGTCGACGCGATGGGCGGGCTGCGGGCCCGCAGCTGCCGGATCGAGCAGGTGAGCGACGTGGCGCGGGACGCGGCGGGCGCCGACGGGGCCGACGGGCACGCCGTCGAGGTCCGGATCACCGTCGCGGCCCGGTTCGGCGTCGACCTCGCGTCGGTGACGGCGCGGGTGCGGCAGATGGTCGCCGCGGCGGGCGAGCAGGCGCTGGGGGTGCCCGTGCGGCGGGTGGACATCGACGTGGTCGACCTGTTCGAGGAGCCGGCGTGACCGAGCCTGCGAGGTCACCATCCGGCACAGCACCGATCGGGCCCGGCCGCGCCGAGCGCAGCGAGGAGGGGACGTGACCGAGACGCACGTCCATGTCGGCGACGTCGTCGTCGCGCGGGTGGCGGCGGAGCGGGCCCGCCGGGTGCCCGGGGTGGTGGCGCTGCGCGCCGACCTGACCCAGGCGCTGCTCGGCCTGGCCGGCTCGGTGCTGCACCGGGACCGGTCCGCGGGCGCGCTGCCCACCGACGGCGTGCACGCCCAGGTGCACGGCACGCAGGCCGACGTCACGATCACCCTGGCCACCCGGCTCGGCCACAACTGCCGCGACCTGGCCCAGCAGGTGCAGGTGGCCGTGGCCGAGGAGGTCCGCGCCTACACCGGGCTCGAGACCGTCGTGCGCGTGGTCGTGGCCGACGTGCTGCTGGACTGATGCCGTCCTCGGATGCGGTGGCGGAGATCGTCGTCCGGTCCCGGCGGGCGGCCGACCTGCCCGCCCTCGTGGACCTGCTCGCCGAGCAGCAGCCGACCTCGCGCTACCCGATGCGCTGGCCGCTGCCGTTCCCGGTGGAGCGGTTCCTCGTGCGGTCCACCGAGGAGCGCGCCTGGGTGGCGGAGGTCGGCGGGGTCCTGGCCGGGCACGTCGCCGTGACGCGGCCGGACGAGGAGATGGCCGAGGCGTTCGCGCGGGCCTGCCCCGGCGTGCCGCTGGCCGAGGTGTCGGTGCTGTTCAGCGGCACCGCGGTCCGCGGCCTCGGGGTCGGCGGCCGGCTGCTCGACACCGCCGTGGCCGCGATCCGGGAGTCCGGCCGCACCCCGGCGCTCGACGTCCTGCCGGCGCACTCGACCGCCGCCGCGGTCTACCGGCACCGCGGCTGGGTCGAGGTCGGCCGCGCCCGCCCCGCGTGGCTGCCGCCCGGCCAGCCCGACGTCCTGCTGATGATCCTGCCCGGCTGACCCGCGGCGCGGTCAGCCGCGGCGCAGCACGCAGTCGCCGCAGATCCCGCCGCCGGGGGCGAGGTGGATGAGGCAGCAGCTGCGGCGGCGGTAGGTCCACCCGCGGTCCGGCGGCTCGGGCGCGCGGAGCTCGCCGGTGCCGGCCAGCGGGGCCGCCCCGAGCAGGCCGCGCGCGACGTCGCCCGCCCGGTCGGCGTGCTCCGGCCAGGTGAGGGCGACGAGCCGCTTCGCCCCGGCGACCGCCGACGCCGCGCTCCCCCACAGCACCCGCGGCGACACCGACACCCGGGACCGGACGGCCGCCACCAGCGCGGCGAGGTGCGGCTCCACGAGCGCGCCGGCCAGGGCGGCCGCGGCGGCACCCGCGTCGGGCACCGGCACGCCCGGCGGGTCGGGGCAGCCCTGCCGCCACAGGCCGGTGGTCGACGGCGCCCAGTGCAGGGTGCGCGGGGTCAGCACCGGCAGCAGCCCGTGCACGACGGCCGCGGCGAACGGCGGGGTCACCAGCAGCGCGGCCAGGCCCTGGAAGGCGACGGACGCAGCCACCCGGTCGGAGCAGCGCAGGGCGCGTCCCACGTGCGCGACGCGCTCGTCGAGCACCGGGCCGGGGCCGTAGACCTCGGCCACCGGGACGCCGTCACGGCCGGGGCCGACGACGGCGTAGCCGCCGAGCCGGGCGACGTCGGCGAGGGCGGCGGCGGCGGAGATCTCCACGAGACCCGACACACTACCCCGGGAGGGCCGCGACGAGCGGTCCCCGCGCTGGTCATCGTGCTCACGTCCCGAGCACTGGCGCGGCGTCGGCACCGCGTGCGACGCTGTTCGACGCGCCACCGCACCCACTGACGCGTGCCTGCGCGCGACAGCCGTACCGCGGCCGACTCCCCACCACGGCGTCCGGTCGTCGCGCCGCCCGGGGCACCACCACGACCCTGGCTCGGCGCGCCCCGGGATGCACCCGTTCGGACCAGGACAGGCGTCCCGCCGGGCGTGTCGCGTACTCTCCTACCACCACCCACGTCGTCCCGATGCCAAAAATCGTCGGGGTGCACCGAGACGACAGGAGGCACTGTTGGCTGCCATCCCTGCCGGCGGGCTCTACGCCCCGGAGTTCGAGCACGACGCCTGTGGCGTCGCCATGGTCGCCGACCTCAAGGGTCGCCGCGACCACTCCATCGTGCGTCGCGCGCTCACCGCGCTGCTCCGGCTGGAGCACCGCGGGGCCCGGGGGGCCGAGGCCAACACCGGCGACGGCGCGGGGATCCTCATCCAGGTCCCGGACGCGTTCTTCCGCGAGGTCGTCGACTTCGACCTGCCGGAGGCAGGCGCCTACGCCGTCGGCACGGCGTTCCTGCCCGTCGACCGCGCGGAGGCCGACGCCGTCGTCGCCCGGATCGACCGGATCGCCGCCGAGGAGGGCCTGGAGGTCCTGGGCTGGCGCGAGCTGCCGACCGACCCCGACGGGGCCGACCTCGGCCCCACCGCCCGGGCGGCCATGCCGTCGTTCCGCCAGCTGTTCGTCGCCGGCCGCGAGGGCGAGTCCGGCATCGTGCTGGAGCGGCGCACGTTCTGCCTGCGCAAGCGGGCCGACCACGACACCGGCGTGTACTTCCCGAGCCTGTCGCCGCGCACCATCGTCTACAAGGGCATGCTGGCCGAGCCCCAGGTGGAGGCGTTCTACCCGGACCTGTCCGACGAGCGCGTCACCTCGGCGCTGGCCGTCGTGCACTCCCGCTTCTCCACCAACACGTTCCCGGCGTGGCCGCTCGCGCACCCGTACCGCTACGTGGCGCACAACGGCGAGATCAACACGCTGCGCGGCAACCGCAACTGGATGGCCGCCCGCGAGGCGCAGCTGTCCTCCGAGCTCATCCCGGGCGACCTGAGCAGGCTCTCGCCCGTCGTCACCCCGGACGCCAGCGACTCCGCCACGTTCGACGAGGTGCTGGAACTGCTGCACCTGGGCGGGCGCAGCCTGCCGCACGCGGTGCTCATGATGATCCCCGAGGCGTGGGAGAACCACGACGAGATGGACCCGCAGCGCCGGGCCTTCTACGAGTTCCACTCCACGCTGATGGAGCCCTGGGACGGCCCCGCGCTCGTCGCGTTCACCGACGGCACCCTCATCGGCGCCGTGCTCGACCGCAACGGCCTGCGCCCGGCCCGCTACTGGGTCACCGAGGACGGGCTGGTCGTGCTGGCCTCCGAGGTCGGCGTGCTCGACGTCGAGCCGTCCGCGGTGGTCCGCAAGGGCCGCCTGGAGCCGGGCCGGATGTTCCTGGTCGACACCGAGGCGGGCAAGCTCGTCGACGACGCGGAGATCAAGGGCGCGCTGGCCGCCGAGCACCCCTACGCGGACTGGCTGCACGCCGGGCTGATCCGGCTCGGCGACCTCCCCGACCGCGAGCGCGAGGTGCCCAGCCACGCGGCCCTGACGCTGCGCCAGCAGACCGTCGGCTACACCGAGGAGGAACTCAACGTCCTGCTCAAGCCGATGGCCGCCAGCGGCGCGGAGCCGATCGGGTCGATGGGCAACGACGCCCCGCTGGCCGCGATCTCCGAGCGGCCGCGGCAGCTGTTCGACTACTTCACCCAGCTGTTCGCGCAGGTCACCAACCCGCCGCTGGACGCCATCCGCGAGGAGCTCGTCACCTCGCTGGGCAGCCAGCTCGGGCCGGAGCAGAACCTGCTCGAGGCCACCCCGGCGCACTGCCGCACGATCGTGCTGCCCTTCCCGGTGCTGGGCAACGACGACCTCGCCCGCATCGTGCACATCAACGACGACGGCGAGTACCCCGGCTTCGCGTCGGTCACCGTCAAGGGCACCTTCCGGGCGGCCGAGGGCGGGCCGGGCCTGCGCAGGCGCCTCGGGGAGATCTGCACCCAGGTCTCCGAGGCCATCGAGGACGGCGCGCGGCTGATCGTGCTCTCCCAGCGCGGCGTCACCAAGGACTTCGCGCCGATCCCGTCGCTGCTGCTCACCGGCGCGGTGCACCAGCACCTCATCCGGGAGAAGACCCGCACCCGGGTCGGGCTGGTGGTGGAGGCCGCCGACGCGCGCGAGGTGCACCACATCGCGCTGCTCATCGGCTACGGCGCCGCCGCCGTCAACCCGTACCTGGCCATGGCCACCGTCGAGGACCTCGCCCTGCGCGGGGACATCCCCGGCGTCGACCCGGCCACCGCGGCGAAGAACCTGGTCAAGGCGCTCGGCAAGGGCGTCCGCAAGACCATGTCCAAGATCGGCGTGTCCACGGTGGCGTCCTACACCGGCGCGCAGATCTTCGAGGCCATCGGCCTGGGCCGCGAGGTCGTCGACGAGTGCTTCACCGGCACCACCTCGCGGCTGGGCGGCGTCGGCTACGACGTCCTCGCCGAGGAGGTGCTGCGCCACCACCGCCGCGCCTTCCCCTCCGACGACGTGCGGGCGAGCCACCGGGCCCTCGAGGTCGGCGGCGAGTACCAGTGGCGCCGCGAGGGCGAGCTGCACCTGTTCAACCCGCAGACCGTGTTCAAGCTGCAGCACTCCACGCGGTCCGGGCGCTACGAGATCTTCAAGCAGTACACGAAGGCCGTGGACGAGCAGGCGCACAAGCTCATGACGATGCGCGGGCTCTTCCGCTTCAAGGAGGGCACCCGCCCGCCGGTGCCGATCGACGAGGTCGAGCCGGTCGAGGAGATCGTCAAGCGCTTCGCCACGGGGGCGATCTCCTACGGGTCGATCTCGCAGGAGATGCACGAGACCCTCGCCATCGCGATGAACCGCCTCGGCGGCAAGTCCAACACCGGCGAGGGCGGCGAGGACGCCGACCGCTACACCCCCGACGCGAACGGCGACTCGCGCCGCTCGTCGATCAAGCAGGTGGCCTCCGGGCGGTTCGGCGTCACCAGCGAGTACCTGGTGAACTCCGACGACATCCAGATCAAGATCAGCCAGGGCGCCAAGCCCGGCGAGGGCGGCCAGCTGCCCGGCGGCAAGGTCTACCCCTGGATCGCGAAGACCCGCTACTCGACGCCCGGCGTCGGTCTCATCTCGCCGCCGCCGCACCACGACATCTACTCGATCGAGGACATCAAGCAGCTCATCCACGACCTGAAGAACGCCAACCCGAACGCCCGCATCCACGTGAAGCTGGTGAGCCAGGTGGGCGTCGGCACGGTCGCGGCGGGCGTGGCGAAGGCGTACTCCGACGTCGTGCTGATCTCCGGCCACGACGGCGGCACCGGCGCCTCGCCGCTGTCCTCCATCAAGCACGCGGGCGGCCCGTGGGAGCTCGGCCTGGCCGAGACCCAGCAGACGCTGCTGGCCAACAACCTGCGTGACCGGATCGTCGTGCAGGCCGACGGGCAGCTCAAGACCGGCCGCGACGTCGTCATCGCGGCGCTGCTGGGGGCCGAGGAGTTCGGCTTCGCCACCGCGCCGCTCGTCGTCTCCGGCTGCATCATGATGCGCGTCTGCCACCTCGACACCTGTCCGGTGGGCGTCGCGACCCAGAACCCGGAGCTGCGCAAGCGGTTCGACGGGCGCCCGGAGTACGTCGTCAACTTCATGCGGTTCGTCGCCGAGGAGGTGCGCGAGTACCTGGCGCAGCTCGGGTTC
>JAPLAT010000037.1 GCA_026393175.1 Pseudonocardiales bacterium | reverse complement strand
GCCGGGGTGGTCGGGCCGCCGGGTCGCCCGAGCAGGGCGTCCGGGCCGACGGCCTAGGATCGTCGGTCATGGACGCCCGACCCGCCGACGACGGTCCGGACTCCCCGGAGTTCGAGCCGCGGGACGGCGTCGGCACGCCGGACGGGTTCCGCAGGCTCTGGACCCCGCACCGGCTGGCCTACATCAAGGACGCCGGGGCGACGGGCTGCCCGTTCTGCCGCATCCCCGACCTGTCCGACGACGAGGGCCTGGTCGTGCACCGCGGCGACGCCGTCTACGCGGTGCTCAACCTGCACCCCTACAACCCCGGCCACCTCATGGTGCTGCCCTACCGCCACGTCGCGGAGCTGGAGGACCTCGACGCCGCCGAGGCCGCCGAGCTCATGGCCGTCACCCAGCGGGCGGTGCGGGTGCTCAAGCGGGTCGCGGCGCCGCACGCGTTCAACGTCGGGCTCAACCTGGGTGCCGTCGCGGGCGGGTCGCTCGCGGACCACCTGCACCAGCACGTCGTGCCGCGCTGGGGCGGCGACGCGAACTTCATCGCCGTGATCGGGCAGACCAAGGTCATCCCGCAGCTGCTCTCGGAGACCCGGGAGCTGCTGGCGAAGTCGTGGTCGGACGACGGATAGGCTGGTCGTCGCAGTTCCGGCGGCAGGGAAGGGCCCATGCTCAACGTCTTCGCCCGCGTGCACGTCGCCCGCGTCACGGTGCCCCTGGCCCGCTGGCTGCTGGCGCGCGGGGTCACGCCGGACACCGTCACGGTGATCGGCACGCTCGGCTCCGTCGGGGCCGCGCTGTGGTTCCTGCCGCGCGGCGAGCTGTTCGCCGCCACCATGGTGATCACGTTCTTCGTGCTCCTCGACCTCGTCGACGGGGCGATGGCCCGTGCCCGCGGCCGCTCCACCCCCTTCGGGGCCGTGCTCGACTCCACCGGCGACCGGGCCGCCGACGGCGCGCTCTTCGCCTGCCTCGCCTGGTGGGCGCTGGGCGTGGGGGACCAGCGGCTGGTCTGGGTCGCCGCGCTGGTGTGCCTGGTCGCCGGGCAGCTGGTGTCCTACATCAAGGCGCGCGCCGAGGGGGCCGGGCTGTCGGCCGACGGCGGGCTCGTCGAGCGGGCCGAGCGGCTGATCATCGCGCTCGTCGGCACCGGGCTGGAGGGCCTTGGCGTGCCGTACGCGCTGGCCGTGGCGCTGTGGCTGCTCGCGATCGCGTCCGTGTGGACGTTCGGCCAGCGCCTGGTGGAGGTGTACCGCAGCGCCCACCAGCCGGACGCGGCATGAGGGACGAGCTCGTCGCCCGGGCCTACGCCGCCGGCTGGCGCGGCGTGCGGGCGCTGCCGCCCCGGCTCGCGCACGCCGGCTTCCGCGCGGGCGCGGACCTCGCCGCGCGCCGCGGCGGCCCGGGTGCGCAGCGGCTGCGGGCCAACCTCGCGCTGCTCGTGCCCGACGCGTCCGCCGCGGAGCTCGACGTCCTGGTCCGCGACGGGCTGCGCAGCTACGCCCGTTACTGGTGCGAGGTGTTCCGGCTCCCGGCGATGGACCTGCCCGCCGTCCACCGCGCGATGGACCCGCACGTGCGCGGCGCCGAGCCGTTCCGGGAGGCCGTCGACGCGGGCCGCGGCGTGGTCTTCGCGTTGACCCACTCCGGCAACTGGGACGTCGCGGGCGTCTGGCTCGTCGAGACGCTGCGCGCCGCGGGCCACGACCCGGCGTTCACCACGGTCGCCGCCCGGCTGCGCCCGGACAGCCTGTACCGCCGGTTCGTCGACTACCGCTCCTCCCTCGGGTTCGAGGTCGTCGCCACCGACGAGGGGGCCGCGGCCTACCGGGCGCTGCACGGGCGGCTACGCCGCGGCGGGGTCGTCTGCCTGGTCTCCGACGTCGACATGTCGGCCTCCGGCGTCGACGTCACCTTCCTCGGCGCCCCCGCGCGGTTCCCCGGCGGCGCCGCCCGGCTCGCCGCGGCCACGGGTGCGCTGCTGCTGCCGGCCGTGCCGTCGTTCACCCCGGACGCCTGGGCCCTGGACATCGCGGCGCCGGTGCCCGTCCCCGACCGCGCCGCCGTCCCGAAGGCCGTGCAGGGCCTGGCCGACGCGTTCGGCACGATGCTCGCCCGGGTGCCCGCCGACTGGCACATGCTGCAGCCCCGATGAGGACGCCGCCGTGAGGATCGGGCTCGTCTGCCCCTACTCGCTCGACGTCCCGGGCGGGGTGCAGCGCCACGTCCTCGACCTGGCCGGGGCCCTCATCGCCCGCGGCCACGACGTCCACGTGCTCGCCCCCGGCGGGGGAGCGGACCTGCCGGGCTTCGTCACCGTCGCGGGCCGGGCCGTCGCCGTGCCCTACAACGGGTCGGTGGCGCGGGTGCGGTTCGGGCCGGTGTCCTACGGGCGGGTCCGGCGCTGGCTCGACGCCCACGCCTTCGACGTCCTGCACCTGCACGAGCCGACGACCGTCAGCCTGTCGGTGCTGGCGCTGCTCGTCGCCCGCGGGCCGATCGTCGTCACCTTCCACACCGCGACCGACCGGTCCCGCGCCCTGTCCGCGTTCGGCGGGGTGCTCACGCCGCTGATGGAGAAGGTGACCGCCCGGATCGCGGTGTCGCCGACGGCGCGGCGCGTGCAGGTCCGCCACCTCGGCGGCGACGCCGTGGAGATCCCCAACGGGGTGGACACCGGCTTCTTCGCCGACGGTCCGGTGTGGCCGGTGGCGGGGGAGACCGTCGGGTTCGTCGGCCGCTTCGACGAGCCGCGCAAGGGGATGGGCGTGCTGCTCGACGCGCTGGACCGGCTCGCGCGCCCCGGCCTGCGGCTGCTCGTCGTCGGGCGCGGCGACCCGGCGGCGCTGCGCGGTCCGGTGGACCTGCTCGGCCCCGTCGACGACGCGGCGAAGGCGGCGGTGCTCCGCGCGGTGCGGGTGCTGTGCGTGCCCGGGACGGCGGGGGAGAGCTTCGGCATGGTCCTCACCGAGGGCATGGCCGCGGGGGCCCCGGTGCTGGCCAGCGACCTAGACGCGTTCCGCGCCGTGCTCGGCGGGGCGGGCGCGCTGTTCCCGGCGGGCGACGCCGGGGCCCTGGCCCGCGCGCTGGAGGCGCTGCTCGACGACCCGGCCCGGCGCGCCGCGCTGGCCGCCGCCGGTCGCGCCCGGGCCGCCGCGTTCGACTGGGCGGTCGTCGCGGAGCGGGTCGAGGAGGTCTACCGGGCGGCACGGGCCGCCGACCCGCGCCGGGTGGCCGGATGACACCGGTCCTGGTGCTGCTCGGGCTGCTGGTGGGCCTGCTCGCCGGCACGGCCGCGCTGGTGGCGACCCGGGTGCGCCGCCTGCACCGGCTGCACCAGCGGCTCGACGCCGCCCGCGCCGCCCTGGACGACGCACTGGCCCGGCGCGCCGCCGCGGCCCTGGGTGCGGCGACGGCCGTGGGCGCGGACCCTCCGGTCCCCGGCCCGGTCGACCGGTCCGCCGTGGCGCCGTTGACGGTGTCGGCCGCGGGTGTCGACCCGGCTGCCGTGACGGCTCCGGTGGCGCCGGCCGACAGGTCGGCCGCGGCACCCCCGTGCGGTCCG
>JAPLAT010000605.1 GCA_026393175.1 Pseudonocardiales bacterium | reverse complement strand
CCGCCGTGCGGTGACGGCCCCGGCACACGGACCCGCCGGCACCGCACAGACGCACCGGCACTGCACAGACCCACCGGCACTGCACAGACCCCGGTGTCACCGCGCAGACCGCCGGCGCCCTGCGCGGTGCCCACCGGTCTGTGAGGTGCTCGCGGGTCTGCGCGGTGCCGCCCCCGCCGACGGCCGGTCACGCGTCCCCGGACGTCCGCACCCAGCCGTAGCTGCGGTCGACCGCGCGGCCCCAGTTCTCGTGCTCGCTGCGGCGCAGGTCGGGGTCCATGGCCGGCTCCCAGGCGGCGCCGCGGTGCCAGTTGGCGCGCAGCACCTCGACGTCGGGCCAGTGCCCGACGGCCAGCCCCGCCGCGTACGCCGCCCCGAGGCTGACGGCCTCCGACCCGAGCGGGCGCTCGACCGGCACGTCGAGGACGTCGGCGACGAACTGCATGAGCAGGTGGTTGGCCGTCATCCCGCCGTCGACCTTGAGCCTGCTGACCGGCACCCCGGAGTCGAGGTTCATCGCGTCGACGACCTCCCTGGTCTGCCAGCCGGTGGCCTCCAGCACGGCGCGGGCCAGGTGGCCGCGGGTGATGAACGAGGTCAGCCCGACCATCACGCCGCGGGCGTCGGGGTGCCAGCGCGGGGAGTACAGGCCGGAGAACGCGGGGACGATGTAGCAGCCGCCGTTGTCCGGCACGGTCTCGGCGAGGGTCTCGATCCGGGCGGCCGTGGGGATCATCCCGAGCGAGTCGCGGAACCACTGCACCAGCGACCCGGTCATCGCGATCGCGCCCTCCAGCGCGTAGACGGGCGTGTCGCCGATGAGGTAGCCGACCGTGGGGATCAGGCCGTGCGTGGAGCGGGCGATCCGGTCGCCGGTGTTCATCAGCAGGAACGCCCCGGTGCCGTAGGTGCACTTCACCTCGCCCGGGGAGAAGCACGCCTGCCCGACGAGCGCGGCCTGCTGGTCGCCCAGCGCGCCGGCCACGGGCACGCCCGGCAGGACCCCCGTGCAGGTCCCGTAGACCTGCGCGTTGGGGCGGATCTCCGGCAGCATCCGCGCCGGCACGTCGAGCACGGCGAGCAACTCGTCGCACCACTCGAGCGTGCGGAGGTCCATGAGCATCGTGCGGCTGGCGTTGGTGACGTCGGTGACGTGCCGGCCGGTGAGCTTCCAGATCAGCCAGCTCTCCATCGTGCCGAACAGCAGGTCGCCCGCCTCGGCGCGGTCGCGGGCGCCGGGCACCTGGTCGAGGATCCAGCGCAGCCGCGGGCCGGCGAAGTAGGTGGCCGGGGCGAGGCCGCAGCGCTCGGTGATGAGGTCGGCGTGGCCGTCGGCGACCAGCCGGGCGACGATGCCGTCGGTGCGGGTGTCCTGCCAGGTGATCGCCCGGCAGATCGGCACCCCGGTGTGCCGGTCCCACACCACGGTCGTCTCGCGCTGGTTGGCGATGCCCAGTGCGACGAGGTCGTCGGGTTCCAGGCCTGCGGAGCGCAGGGCGGCCGGCACCACCCGCTCGACGTTGCGCCAGATCTCCTGCGCGTCGTGCTCGACCAGCCCCGGCGCCGGGTAGTGCTGGCGGTGCTCGCGCTGGGCGACGGCGAGCATCCGCCCGGAGCGGTTGAACAGCAGGCAGCGCGTCGACGTCGTGCCCTGGTCGATGGCCGCGATCACCCGCTCGCTCACGGCGCGCCCTCCAGGAGCGCCGTCGAGATCTCCCGCGCGGCCGCGACGAGGTGACCGGCGACCCAGCCCCGCAGCTCGCCGCCGAGCCCGAACAGCTCCTCCAGCGGCCCGACGACCCCGATCGCGCCGGCGACCAGGCCCCCGCTGCCCCGCAGCGGCGCGGCCGCGCCACCCGCACCCGGCTCGTACTCCCCCGCGTCGGTGGCCCAGCCCCGGCGGCGGGCGGTGGCCAGGTGCGCCTCCAGGGCGGCGACCGAGGTGCAGGTGCGGCCGGTCCAGCGGGTGAGCACGAGGTCCCGCGCCGGCGGGGTGGCGACCGGCGCGAACGCCAGCAGGCACTTGCCCTCCGCCGTGGCGTGCAGCGGCCGGTCCTCGCCGGTGCGCAGCCGCTGCGCCGACCCGTCGGGCCGGAACACGTGGTGCACCAGCCGGACGGCCGCGCCGTCGGGCACCCCGAGGTGCACGGCGAGCCCGGTGCTGCCGGCGAGCGAGTCGGCCCAGTTCATCGCGCGGGCGCGCAGGTCGTGGCGGTCCCAGCCGCCGTGGCGCAGCTCGTCCAGCCCCGGGCCGAGCTCGTAGCGGCCCGACGCGGGGTCCTGCGCCACGAAGCCCACCTCGCGCAGCGTCCGGACGATCCCGTGCAGCGTCGGGCGGGGCAGGTCCAGCGCCGACGCCATCTCGTTGAGGCCCAGCGGGCGCCCGGTCCCGCCGAGCAGCCGCAGGACCGCGGCCGCCCGTTCGATGGACTGGATGGATCCGGGCACCCCGTCACCGTAGGCCCTGGGGTGTGAGGCACGTCCGGATGGCGGTTCGACAATGTCGAACACCGTGCGTTGCCCGTGGCCGGGACGGTTCCTACGTTCGGGCGACGGCCCGGTCAACGGGGGCGGGCCGCTTCCGAGAGGACTTCGACGGTGAAGAACTCCTACCTCGGGGAGCTGTGTGCCGAGTTCCTCGGCACCATGATCCTCATCCTGTTCGGCGTCGGCGTGGTGGCGCAGGTCGTCACCACCCCCGACGGCAGCCTGGGCGACCACGACTCGATCGCGTGGGCCTGGGGTATCGGCGTCACGATGGGCGTCTTCGTGGCGGCCCGCCTGTCGGGCGCGCACATCAACCCGGCGGTGACGATCGCGCTGGCCGCCTTCAAGGGCTTCCCGTGGCGCAAGGTGCTGCCCTACTCGCTCGCGCAGACCGCGGGTGCCTTCGTCGCGGCGCTCATCGTGCGGTTCGTCTACTCCGACCTCATCGCCAAGGTCGATCCGACCCACACCATCGCCACCCAGGGCATCTTCTCGACGCTGCCCGGCAACGGCGTCGAGGGTGTGAGCATCGGGACCGCGTTCTTCGACCAGATCGTCGGCACCGCGATCCTCGTCTTCGTCGTGCTCGCGCTCACCACGGCGGCCAACAACCCGCCGCTGGCCAACCTCGGTCCGGTGGTGATCGGGCTGCTCGTCGTCGGCATCGGCATGGCGTGGGGCGCGAACGCGGGCTACGCGATCAACCCGGCCCGCGACTTCGGCCCGCGGCTGGCCTCGTTCCTCACCGGTTACGAGACGGCCTGGCTCGATCAGAACGGCACCGTGTACTTCTGGTTGCCGATCGTGGCCCCCATCATAGGCGGGTTGATCGGCGGCGCGATCTTCAAGTTCGCCGTCGAGGCCTTCCTGCCCGCCGAACCGGAGACGATCGCCGTCTCCGAGCCCACCACCGATGCCGCGCCCGTGCCCGAGCCGCGGGCGTCGCAGGCCACCGACCGCAACCAGAACGCGTAGGAGGACACCCATGGCCGAGTTCGTCGGTGCCGTCGACCAGGGCACGACCAGCACCCGATTCATGATCTTCGACCACGGCGGCAACGAGGTGGGCCGCCACCAGCTCGAGCACGAGCAGATCCTCCCGCAGGCGGGCTGGGTGGAGCACGACCCGACCGAGATCTGGGAGCGCACCTCCACGGTCCTGCAGCAGGGGCTCAACCGGGCCGGCATCACCGCCGCCGACCTGGTGTCGCTGGGCATCACCAACCAGCGCGAGACCGCGGTGGTGTGGGACCGCAGGACCGGTCGCCCGCTCTACAACGCGATCGTCTGGCAGGACACCCGGACCGACCGCATCGCCTCGGCGCTCGACCGCGACGGGCGCGGCGACGTCATCCGGCGCAAGGCCGGCCTGCCCCCGGCCACCTACTTCTCCGGCGGCAAGATCCAGTGGATCCTGGAGAACGTCGACGGGGCGCGGGAGGCCGCCGAGCGCGGCGACGCGGTGTTCGGCAACACCGACACCTGGCTGCTGTGGAACCTGACGGGCGGCCGCGACGGCGGTGTGCACGTCACCGACCCCACGAACGCCAGCCGCACGATGCTCATGGACCTCGAGACGCTCGACTGGGACGACGAGCTGCTCGGCTTCTTCGGCATCCCGCGGCAGATGCTGCCGGAGATCAAGCCCAGCTCCTGCCCGGGCGAGGGGTACGGGCTGACGCGGGCCAACGGGCCGCTGGGCGCCGAGGTGAGCATCAACGGCGACCTGGGCGACCAGCAGGCCGCCACCGTCGGGCAGGTGTGCTTCGCCCCCGGCGAGGCGAAGAACACCTACGGCACCGGCAACTTCATGCTGCTCAACACGGGCACGGAGCTGGTGCGCTCGAACGCCGGGCTGCTGTCGACGGTCTGCTACAAGTTCGGTGACGAGCCGGTGGTCTACGCGCTGGAGGGCTCGATCGCGGTCACCGGGTCGGCCGTGCAGTGGCTGCGCGACCAGCTGGGCATCATCTCCGGCGCGTCGCAGAGCGAGGCGCTGGCCCGGCAGGTGGAGGACAACGGCGGCGTGTACTTCGTGCCGGCGTTCTCCGGGCTGTTCGCGCCCTACTGGCGCTCGGACGCCCGCGGGGCGATCGTGGGGCTGTCGCGCTACAACACCAACGCCCACCTGGCCCGGGCCACCCTGGAGGCGATCTGCTACCAGAGCCGCGACGTCGCCGAGGCGATGGAGAAGGACTCCGGGGTGCACCTGGAGGTCCTCAAGGTCGACGGCGGCGTCACGGCCAACGAGCTGTGCATGCAGATCCAGGCCGACGTGCTCGGCGTGCCGGTGAGCCGGCCCGTCGTCGCGGAGACCACGGCGCTCGGCGCGGCCTACGCGGCCGGTCTGGCCGTCGGGTTCTGGAAGAACACCGACGAGTTGCGTTCCAACTGGAACGAGTCGAAGCGCTGGACGCCGGTCTGGTCCGAGGAGCAGCGTGACACCGGGTACGCCCGGTGGAAGAAGGCCGTCGAGCGCACGTTGGACTGGGTGGACGTCGACTAGTCCCCCGTCCGTACGAGGAAAGGACTGACACATGCGATCGGTCGCACTCTCTCCCGCGGCCCGCGAGGCTGCGCTGGAGGCGATGGGGTCGACCGAACTCGACGTGCTGGTCGTCGGGGGCGGTGTCGTGGGCGCGGGAGCCGCCCTCGACGCCGCCACCCGCGGCCTGACCGTCGGGCTCGTCGAGGCCCGTGACTTCGCCTCGGGCACCTCGAGCCGTTCGAGCAAGCTCATCCACGGCGGCCTGCGCTACCTGGAGATGCTGGACTTCCGGCTGGTGGCCGAGGCCCTCTCCGAGCGCGGGCTGCTCATCGAGAAGCTGGCGCCGCACCTGATCCGGCCGGTGCCGTTCCTCTACCCGCTCAAGCACCGCGGCTGGGAGCGGTTCTACGCCGGGGCCGGCGTCGCGCTCTACGACACGCTCGCGCGCGTGTCCGGGCACAGCGCGGGCCTGCCGCTGCACCGCCACCTCACCCGCCGCGGGGCGCGCCGGATCGTGCCGTCGCTGCGCAAGGACGCCCTGGTCGGCGCCCTGCAGTACTACGACGCGCAGGTCGACGACGCGCGGCACACGATGTTCATCGCCCGCACGGCCGCGGCGTACGGCGCGCACGTGGCCACCCGCTCGCGGGTCGTCGGGCTGCTGCGCGAGGGCGAGCGCGTCACCGGGGCGGAGGTGCACGACCTCGAGTCGGGCGCCACGATCCGGGTGCGGGCGCGCCAGGTCATCAACGCCACCGGCGTGTGGACCGACGACACGCAGAGCCTCGTGGGCGAGCGCGGGCAGTTCAAGGTGCGCGCCAGCAAGGGCATCCACCTGGTCGTCCCGCGGGACCGGATCCAGGGCAGCTCCGGGCTGATCCTGCGCACCGAGAAGTCGGTGCTGTTCGTCATCCCGTGGGGCCGGCACTGGATCATCGGCACCACCGACACGGACTGGGCGCTGGACAAGGCGCACCCGGCCGCGAGCGCCGCGGACATCGACTACCTGCTCGACCACGTCAACGAGGTGCTCGAGCGCCCGCTCACGCACGCCGACGTGGAGGGCGTCTACGCGGGGCTGCGGCCGCTGCTGTCCGGGGAGTCGGACGCGACGTCCAAGCTCTCCCGGGAGCACGCGGTGGCGCACACCGCGCCCGGCCTGGTGGTCGTCGCGGGCGGGAAGTACACCACCTACCGGATCATGGCCAAGGACGCCGTGGACGCGGCGGTGCACGCGCTGGACGCCAAGGTGCCGCCGTCGGTCACCGCGGACGTGCCCCTGCTCGGGGCCGAGGGGTTCGGGGCGGTCAAGAACGCCCGGTACCAGCTGGCGCAGCGCTACGGGCTGCACGTGGCCCGGATCGAGCACCTGCTGGGCCGCTACGGGTCGATGGTGCACGAGGTCCTCGACCTCGTCGCCGCGGACCCGTCGCTCGGCGAGCCGCTCACCGGTGCCGCGGACTACCTGCGCGCCGAGGTCGTCTACGCGGCCTCGCACGAGGGCGCCCGGCACCTGGAGGACGTCCTTGCCCGCCGCACCCGCATCTCGATCGAGACCTTCGACCGGGGCATCGGCGCGGTGGAGGAGGCGGCCCGGCTGATGGCGCCGGTGCTCGGCTGGAGCGACGACCAGGTCGAGCGCGAGGTGGAGCACTACCGCAAGCGCGTCGACGCCGAGCGGGAGAGCCAGAAGATGCCCGACGACGAGACGGCCGACTCCGCCCGGATGGGCGCGCCGGAGGTCGTGCCGGTGCGCTGACGCCCCGTGGGGGACACGGCCGCCCGAGCGGCCGTGTCCGCCCACGAGGCCCTACCGTGCCGCCGTGACCGTCCCCGAACCCGCGTGGCGACGGCGGACCCGCGGGGAGCACCGCTGGCCCGCGCTGCTCGCCGTCGCCGTCGCGATCGCGCTGCAGGTGGCGCTGCCCGACGCGATGACGCCCCTGCCGCGCTGGCTGCTGCCCGGCCTGGAGGCGCTGCTGCTCGTCGTGCTGCTGGCCGTGAACCCGCTGCGGATGGACCGGGGGTCCCGGCGGCTGCGGCCGGTGAGCCTCGGGCTGGCCGCGCTCGTCGGCCTGGGCACGGCGCTGTCGGTCGGCAGCCTGGTCGCCGAGCTCGTCGGCGGTCGCTTCGGCGACGACGCCCCCGCCCTGCTCGCCACCGGCGCCGCGATCTGGGCGACCAACGTCATCGCGTTCGCGCTGCTGTTCTGGGAGTTCGACCGCGGCGGCCCGGCGGACCGGGCGGCCGGGGTCGAGGAGTTCCCGGACTTCCTGTTCCCGCAGATGCAGAGCCCCGACCTGGCCCCGCACGACTGGGAGCCGGCGTTCGTGGACTACCTCTACCTGTCGTTCACCAATGCCACGGCGTTCAGCCCCACCGACGTGCTGCCCCTGTCGCGGTGGGCGAAGGGCGCGATGGCGGTCCAGGCGCTGGTGTCGCTGGTGACGGTCGCGCTCGTCGTCGCCCGCGCGGTCAACGTGCTCGGCTGACGCGCTCGGTAGCGTGGGGTGGTGATCTCCCTCGACGACGTGCGGGCCGCGGCCGACGGCATCGCCGGCCACGTCCTGCGCACCCCGACGCTGCCCTCCCCCGGGCTGTCCGCGCACCTCGGGGTCCCGGTCTCGGTGAAGCTGGAACTGCTGCAGCGCACCGGCTCGTTCAAGCCGCGCGGCGCGTTCGCGAAGCTGCTCGGGCTCAGCGGGCCGGAGCGGGCGGCCGGGGTCGTCGCGGTCAGCGGCGGCAACCACGGGCTCGCCGTCGCCGACACGGCCGGGTCCCTCGGGATCGCGGCGACGATCGTCATGCCCTCCTCGGCCCCCGAGCGGTCGGTGGCGGCGTGCCGGGCGGCGGGCGCCGACGTCCGGCTCACCGACGACATGGCGGGCGCGTTCGCGCTGCTCGACACGCTCGTCGCCGAGGGCCGCACGCTCGTCCACCCCTTCGACGACGCGCTGGTGCTCGCCGCGCAGGGCACCGTCGGGCTGGAGCTCGCGGCCGACGCGCCGGAGGTCACCGACGTGCTCGTGAGCATCGGCGGGGGCGCGCTGATCGCCGGGGTCGCCACCGCCCTGCGCGCGACGCTGCCGGGGGTGCGGGTGTGGGGCGTGGAGACCGAGGGGGCCGACGCGATGTCGCGGGCGCTCGCGGCCGGGGAACCGGTGCCGATCGCCCCGACGTCGATCGCGAGCACGCTCTCCGCCCCGTTCGTGAGCGCGCTGACCCTGGAGCACGTGTCCGCGCTCGTCGAGGAGGTGCTGGTGGTGTCCGACGCCGACGCCGTCCGCGGCGCCCTCACCCTCGCCGAGGAGGCCAAGGTGTGGGCCGAGCCGTCGGCCGGGTGCCTGGTGCCGGCCGCGCACCGGGTGCTCGACCGGGTCGGCCCGGACGCGCACCTGGGCCTGGTGGTGTGCGGCGGCAACGTCACCGCCGCGGACGTGGCCGGCTGGACGACGCGCTTCGGCGCCACCCCGCTGCCGCGGCGGGAAGCCGGGGTCCCCGCCCCGCGTTGACCGGGGTGTGCGCACCGACGTCGTCGTGATCGGGGCCGGCCAGGCCGGCCTGTCGGCCGCGTCCGGGTTCGCCAGGGCGGGCGCGGACTTCGTCGTGCTCGACGGGGAGGACGGCCCGGGCGGCGCCTGGCGGCACCGCTGGCCCACCCTGCGGGTCGACGACGCGCACCGCATCCACGACCTGCCCGGCCTGGCCTTCGCGCCCGCCGACCCGACCCGGCCCGCCGCCGAGGTCGTGCCGGAGTACTTCGCCGACTACGAGCGGGCGTTCGGACTGGAGGTGCTGCGCCCGGTCCGCGTGCACGCCGTCCGCGACGCCGCCCCGGACCTGCGGGTGGAGACCGACCGCGGCACCTGGACCGCCCGCGCGCTGGTCAACGCCACCGGCACCTGGACCCGCCCGTTCGTGCCCCGCTACCCCGGCACGTTCGCCGGGCGGCAGCTGCACACGGCCGACTACCGCGGGCCCACGGAGCTGGCCGGGAAGCGGGTCGTGGTCGTCGGGGGCGGGACGTCGGCCGTGCAGCTGCTGATCGAGATCGCCGCCGTGGCCGCGTCCACGCGCTGGTTCACCCGCCGCGAGCCGGTGTTCTCCGACGGGCCGTTCGACGGCCGGGCCGCGGTGGCGCGGGTCGAGGAGCGGGTGCGGGCCGGGCTGCCCCCGCAGAGCGTCGTCGGCGTGACGGGGCTGATGCGCACGCCCGCCGTCCGGGCCGCCCAGGAGGCCGGTGTGCTGCACCGGCTGCCGATGTTCACCCGCCTCGTGCCCGGGGGCGTGGTGCGCGCCGACGGGGAGGTCGAGCCGGCCGACGTGATCCTGTGGGCGACGGGCTGGCGTCCCGCGCTGGGCCACCTCGCCCCGCTGCGGCTGCGCGGGCCGGGCGGCGGCATCGCGGTGGACGGCACCCGCGTGCGCGCCGACCCGCGCGTGCACCTCGTCGGCTACGGCCCGAGCGCCAGCACGATCGGGGCCAACCGGGCCGGGCGGGCCGCCGCCCGCGAGGTGCTGGGCCTGCTGCGGTCGCCGCAGGCTCAGCCCGCGTAGCCCGCGGGGTCCATCCACATCACCTCGAAGCTGTGGCCGTCGAGGTCCTGGAAGCTCCAGCCGTACATGAAGCCGTGGTCCTGCGCGTCCTGGCTCTTCGCGCCGCCGTGGGCCAGCGCGGTGTGCACGAGCTCGTCGACCTGCTCGCGGCTGTCGGCCGAGAACGCGAAGATCGCCTCGGTGTGGGTGCGGGCGTCGACGATCTCCTTGCCCGTGAAGTCCCGGTACCGGGCGTGGCTGAGCAGCATGAACGCCGCGTCGTCGTTGACGATCATGCAGGTGGCGTTCTCGTCGGTGAAGGTGGCGTCGAACGTGAACCCGAGCTTCGTGAAGAAGTCGACGGACGCGGCGAGGTCGGCGACGGGCAGGTTGACGTACAGCTTGCGGGTCATCGGGCGCTCCTGGGGTGCGGTGGTGCGGTGGTGCTGTCGTGAGGGGGGACGACGCGGGCGGCCCGGACTCATCGGTCCCGGCGGAGGTGATCCGCGGCCCGCCCCGACCCGGGACCGTAGCGGCCGGGCGGCGGGGGCGGCCGTGGGGTCGCGGCGGGCGGGGTCGCAGCGGGGTCGCCGCGGGGTGCCACCGCTGCGACCGGATCGGAGCGGTGTCACCCCGCTGCGATGCGGGCGGGCGGGGTCAGGCGGGGGTGCCCAGCACGAACGTCGCCACCGTCGCGGCGCTGCCGCCGATGTTCAGGGTCATCGCGGTGCGGGCGCCGCCGACCTGGGTCTCCCCCGCCCGGCCGGTGACCTGCCGGGCGGCGTCGTGCAGCATCCGCACCCCGGACGCGCCCACCGGGTGCCCGGCCCCGATCAGCCCGCCGGAGGGGTTGACCCGCGCGATCCGCCCGTCCTCGACGGCCTCGAACGACTTCCCCGGCGGGGTCAGCCCGAGGTGGTCCAGCGCCACGTACTCGGTGATCGTGAAGCAGTCGTGCAGCTCGACGACGTCCACGTCGGCCGGCCCCGCGATCCCGGCGCGGGCGTAGGCCTCGACGGCGGCCCGGCGCAGGTGCGGGAACAGGTACTCCCCGCCGCGGCCGGCCGTGAGCTTGTCCTCCAGCCCGAGCGAGCCGGTGCGGTGCCCCCAGCCGCGGATCACGGCGGGCGTCCGGCCGCGGCGCCGTGCCCACTCGGCCGCGTAGGACGCCGACGCCAGGACGACGGCCGCCGCGCCGTCGGTGATCCGCCCGCAGTCCGAGGCCCGCATCGCCCCGACGACGACGGGG
>JAPLAT010000173.1 GCA_026393175.1 Pseudonocardiales bacterium | reverse complement strand
CATCGCGTCGAACGGCCCGGGCAGCGGGCCACCGGCCGCCCCGGCCGCCTCGGCGCGGGTCGCCGTGATCGCGGCGTGCACGGCGGCCTGCTCGGCGTCCAGCTCGGCCGGGCGCAGCGGCCGCAGCCGCGGGCCGGTCAGCTGTGCCGCCCCAGCTCCTGGCGGGCGACGGTGCGCAGGTGCACCTCGTCCGGGCCGTCGGCCAGCCGCAGCGCCCGCGCCCACACGTAGAAGTAGGCCAGCGGCGTGTCGTCGCTCATCCCCGCCCCGCCGTGGACCTGCAGCGCCCGGTCGATGACGGCGCAGGCGATCCGCGGCGTGACGACCTTGATGGCGGCGATCTCGGTGGCCGCGCCCTTGGCGCCGTACCGGTCGATCAGCCACGCGGTCTTGTAGACCAGCAGCCGGGCCTGCTCGACCTCGATGCGGGACTGCGCGATCTGCTCGCGCACCACGCCCTGCTCGGCCAGCGGCCTGCCGAACGCGACCCGGGACTGCGCGCGCCGGACCATCAGGTCGATGGCGCGCTCGGCCATGCCGATCAGCCGCATGCAGTGGTGGATGCGGCCGGGGCCGAGCCGGGCCTGGGCGATCGCGAAGCCGCCGCCCTCCTCGCCGAGCAGGTTCGTCACCGGCACCCGCACGTCGCGGAACTCCAGCTCGGAGTGGCCGTGCTGGTCCTGGTAGCCGAACGTCGGCAGGTGGCGGGTGATCGTGAGGCCGGGGGTGTCGCGGGGCACCAGCACCATCGACTGCTGGCGGTGCGCCGCCGCGTCGGGGTCGGTCTTGCCCATGACGATGAAGATCCGGCAGCGCTCGTCGGCCGCGCCGGAGATCCACCACTTCCGGCCCGAGATGACGTACTCGTCGCCCTCGCGGCGGATCGTCGTCTGCACGTTGGTGGCGTCGGACGAGGCGACGTCGGGCTCGGTCATCGCGAACGCCGAGCGGATGGTGCCCTCCAGCAGCGGCTCCAGCCACTCCGCCTTCTGGTCGGGCGTGCCGAACAGGTGCAGCGTCTCCATGTTGCCGGTGTCCGGGGCCTGGCAGTTGATCGCCTCGGGGGCGATCACCGGCGACCACCCCGACACCTCCGCGACCTGGGCGTACTCCAGGTTGGACAGGCCCGACAGGGAGGGGAGGAACAGGTTCCACAGCCCGCGCGAGCGGGCCTCGGCCTTCAGTTCCTCGACGACCGGCGGCAGGTCCCACTCCTGCGGGGTGCCGCGGCGCTCGGCGCGGAACGCGTCGTACGCGGCCTCCGCGGGCAGCACCTTCTCGTCGAGGAAGGCGCGCATGCGCTTGGTGTAGTCGTCGGCCACGGCGCTGGGTGCGAAGTCCACGTCCCGCATCACATCACGTCGCGGGCGCGGGGAGCACCCCGAGCGTGTGAAGCAGCTCACGGGCGATCGGGACGCGCGCGGCCACGTCCTCGTCGGTGCGGGTGTCCATGCACAGGGCGAAGGTGGCGACGCGGCCGTCGGGCCGCTCCACCCACCCGACGAACCACCCGGTGCCCGGCGTGGTCTCGAAGCGCCAGCCGGTCTTGCCGTGCAGCACCCCCGCCGGCGTCGACTCGAGGAGGGTGAGCTCGGCCGTCGCGTCCTGCGCGGCGCGCGAGACGGGCAGCGTGCGGGCGGCCAGGCGGGCCAGCCACTCGGTCTGCTGCACCGGCGAGATCTCCAGCGGGCCGTCGAGCCAGAACCGCTCCACGTCGGTGCCGGTCTCCGCGTCGCCGTAGCCGAGCCGGGCGAGCCACTCCGCCTCGCGCCCGATCCCGACGCGGCGCGCCACCTCCTGGTAGATCGCCACGTTGGAGGCGGGCAGCGCCTCGCGCAGGCTCATGTCCCGCTCCCAGGCCGCGAAGGGCTGCTCGCGGCCGCCGTAGGGCAGCACCTCGTCGACGCCCGCGACGGCGCCGGTCTCCAGCGCGATCAGCGTGTGCGGGATCTTGAACGTCGACGCGGGGACGGTGGGGGCGACCGCGCGCCCGGCGTCGACGAGGGTCAGCGCGCCGTCCGCCTCGCGCAGGACGAACGTGCCGGCGACGCCGGCGCGGGCGAACACCTCCTGCAGGTCGTCGCGCACCACCGGGGCCGGGGCCGCGGCGGCGGGGGGAGCGGGGACGGGCGGGGCGGGCGCGGTGGCGCACCCGGCCAGCGCGGCCGCCAGCAGCAGGGCGGGGAGGGTCCGTCGGGCGATCATGCGGCCAGCCCAGCAGCGGCCGATCGATAGCGCAAATATGATGATCGGAACGCGCGATATCGAGAAGCGCAACGATGCTGGTGGGGAGCACGTGTGGACCTGCTTCGGCACCTGGACTTCTTCGTCGCCGTCGCCGACGAGGGGCACTTCGGCCGGGCGGCGGGGCGCTTGGGGATCGCGCAGCCGCCGCTGAGCCAGGGCATCCAGCGGCTGGAGCGCGATCTCGGCGCGGTCCTGCTGCTGCGCAACTCCCGCGGCGTGCGGCTCACCCCGGCGGGCGCGGACCTGCTGCCCCGGGCGCGGGACCTGCTCGCCGCGGCGGCCGCGCTGCGCGAGGCCGCGC
>JAPLAT010000179.1 GCA_026393175.1 Pseudonocardiales bacterium | reverse complement strand
GCCGCCGCGCCACCAGGTCGGCGACGTCCCCCGCGCCGCCGCCGCGCAGCAGCGCCTCCAGCCCGGCGACCTGCTCCAGGCAGCCCCGGGCGCCGCACCGGCAGCGCGTGCCGTCCGGGTCGACGGCCACGTGCCCGAGCTCGCCGGCCCGCCCGCCCGGCCCGCGGAACAGCTCCCCGTCGAGCAGGATCCCGGCCCCCACGCCGATGCCGCCGGAGACCACGACGACGTCGCGCGGCGCCGCGGCGAACCAGCGCTCGGCGAGCGCGGCGAGGTCGGCCTCGTTGGCCGTGGTCACCGGAAGCCCGCCGAGCAGCGGGCCCAGCGCGGCGCCGACGTCCAGTCCGGCCCAGGCGGGCAGGTGCGGCGCCCCGACGAGGACGCCGTCCGGCCCGACGAGCCCGGGGACGGCGACGGCCGCGCCGACGACGGGCAGGCCCGCCTCGTCCCGCACCCGCCCGGCCAGCGCGGCCGCCCGGGCCAGCGCGGTGGCGGGGGCGGCGTCACGGTGGTCCGACGCCGCCGTGGCGGTGGCGCGGACCGTCCCGGTCAGGTCGGTCACGCACGCGGCCACGTGGCCGACGCCGATCTCGACGCCGAGCCCGCCGCGCCCGTCCGGGGCGAGCTGCAGCGGGTTCGCCGGCCGGCCGGTCCCGCCGCGGGTGGCGCCCAGCTCGCACAGCAGCCCGTCCGCCAGCAGCTCGTCGACCAGCGACGACACCGTGCCGCGGGTGAGCCCGGTGCGGGCGGCGATCGCGGCCCGGGACAGCGGCGCGCCGTCGCGCACCTCGCGCAGCACCACCGCGAGGTTGTGCCGCCGGACCGCGCCGATCCCCAGCGGGACGTTCGCCGGGCCGGTCCGCGGGACCCGCCCGGCCGTCCCCGGCGGGTGGGTCACGTGCGGGGCAGGACGTGGTCGCGGGCCTGCGCGTAGCGGTCCCGGACGGCCGGTGTCGGGTCGGCCTCGAAGCGCTCGGTGTCGGCCGCGGCCCACACGGGGGGCGCGTCGCCGCCGGCGAGCGCCCACGCCGCCTGCCGGGCCGCCCCGTCGGCGACGTACTCGCCGGGGGTCGGGCGCAGCACCGGGTGCCCCAGGACGGCGGGGGCGATGCGGGCCACCGCCTCGGACCGCGCGCCGCCGCCGACGAGGAACACCCGCCGCACCTCCACGCCCGCCGCGACCAGCGCGTCGAGCGCGTCGGCCAGCCCGCAGAGCAGCCCCTCGACGGCGGCGCGGGCCAGGTGCTCCGGCGTCGTCGTGGCCAGGGTGAGCCCGTGCAGGGAGCCGGTGGCGTCGGGCCGGTTCGGCGTCCGCTCGCCCTCCAGGTACGGCACCAGCACCAGCCCGCCCGCGCCCGCCGGGCCGGCCAGCGCGAGGCGGGCCAGGCCGTCGTGGTCGACGCCGAGCATCCGCGCCGCGCCGTCCAGCACGCGGGCGGCGTTGAGCGTGCACACCAGCGGCAGGTGCTCGCCGGTGGCGGACGCGAAGCCGGCGATGATGCCGCTCGGGTCGGCCGTGGCGACCGGGCTGACCGCCGACACCACGCCCGACGTGCCCAGCGACACGACGACGTCGCCGACCGCGGCGCCCAGGCCCAGCGCCGCCCCGGCGTTGTCGCCCGCGCCCGCCCCGAGCAGGACGCCGTCCGCGGTCGTCCCGGCGCTCTCGGCGGGCCCGAGCACGCGGGGCAGCACGACGTCGTCGCGGCCGAGCGCGCGCCCGAGCAGGTCGCGGCGGTAGCCGTCGGGGCCCCAGTAGCCGGTGCCCGAGGCGTCGGACCGGTCGGTGACCAGGTCGTCGAGACGCCCGGTGCCGCGCAGCCGCCAGGTCAGCCAGTCGTGCGGCAGGCAGACGGCGGCCGTCGCGGCGGCGTGGTCGGGCTCGTGCCGGGCGAGCCAGCGCAGCTTCGTCGCGGTGAACGAGGCGACCGGCACGCTGCCCGTCGCGTCCGCCCAGGCCTGCGCGCCCAGCTCGGCGACGAGGTCGTCGGCCGCACCGGCCGAGCGGGTGTCGTTCCACAGCAGCGCGGGTCGCACGACCTCGCCGTCGGCCGACAGGCAGACCATCCCGTGCTGCTGCCCGGCCACCGCCATCGCCGCGACGCCGTCCAGGCCGCCCGCGTCGGCGATCGCGGCCTGCAGCGCGGTCCACCAGGCCTGCGGGTCGACCTCGGTGCCGGGCGGGTGCGGCGCGCGGCCCGAGCGCACCAGCGCCCCGGACCCGGCCTCGCGCACCACGACCGTGCACGACTGCGTCGACGAGTCGACCCCCGCCACCAGCACCATCCCGAGCTCCTTTGTTCGGAAGCTGAACAAACAGGGCGACGGTAGCGTTCCCGGCGTGCGTCTGGCTACGTGGAACGTCAACTCCGCCCTCGTCCGGCTCCCGCGGCTGCTGCCCTGGCTCGACGAGCGCGCCCCCGACGTGGTCTGCCTGCAGGAGACCAAGCTGTCCGACGAGGCGTTCGCCGAGGCCTTCGACGCCCCGCTGAAGGAGCGCGGCTACGAGGTCGCGCACGTGGGGGAGGGCCGCTGGAACGGCGTCGCGCTGCTCTCCCGCGTCGGGCTGGCCGACGTCGAGCGGGCGCTGCCGGGCGCGCCGCTGTTCGCCGACGCGCTGGAGGCCCGCGCCGTCACCGCCACCTGCGGCGGGCTGCGCGTCACCTCGGTGTACGTGCCCAACGGCCGCAGCCCCGACGACCCGCACTACGCCTACAAGCTGGAGTGGCTGGCCGCGCTGCGGGCCGCCGTCGGCGACCCGGCGACCACCGTGATCGCCGGCGACATGAACATCGCGCCCACCGACGACGACGTGTGGGACCCCGCGCTGTTCGTCGACTCCACGCACGTCACGCCGCCCGAGCGGGACGCGCTCGCCGCGCTGCAGGGCCTCGGGCTGCACGACGTGGTGCGCGACCGCTGGCCCGCCGACCGCGTCTTCAGCTACTGGGACTACCGCGCCGGGCGCTTCCACCAGGACATGGGCATGCGGATCGACCTGGTGCTGGCCGGGGCCGACCCGGCCGGGCGGGTGGCCGCGACGTGGATCGACCGCAAGGCGCGCAAGGGCAAGGGGCCCAGCGACCACGCGCCCGTGATCGTCGACCTCGACACCGCGCCGGACGGCGACATCGGCCCCGTGGTGCCGCCGCCGTCCACCCCGGCGAAGCTCCCGCACCGCCGCTGATCACGCGGCGTCGCGGAGGGCCTCCCCGAGCAGCACGAACCCGGCCACCGCCAGCACGACGAACACGCCGGGCACGAGCAGGTGCGGGGCGCGGGCCAGCCAGTCCTGCGCCTCGTAGAGCTGGATGCCCCAGGACTGGGTGGGCCGGCCGAGCCCGACGCCGGCGAAGGTCAGTGTCGCCTCGGCGGCCACGACCACGCCGCCGTAGGCGCTGGCGAACACGAGCAGCGGCCGCATCGCCCCGGGCAGGACGTGGCGGCGCAGCAGCCGCAGGTGCCCGGCCCCAAGCGCGCGGGCGGCCGTGACGTGGTCGGCCACCACCTCGCGGGCGACGGACGCGCGCAGCACCCGCACCATCGGCGGCCACCCGAACAGCACGAGGACCAGCGTCAGCTGCGCGGGCCCGCGCTCCTCCACCCCCGACAGCAGGATCACCCCGCCCAGCACCAGCGGGATCCCGGCCCACACGTCGGTGACCCGGGAGAGCACCGCGTCGGTGCGCCCGCCCGCGTAGCCCGCGATCCCGCCGAGGACGACGGCGAGCAGCGCGGTCAGCACCGTCGCGGCGACGGTGACGCCGAGCGACGTGCGGGCGCCGTAGAGGGTCTGGGCCAGCAGGTCGCAGCCCTGCACGTCGAACCCGAACGGCGCCGCCGGGCTCGGCGGGCCCAGGCTGCGCGCGAGCAGGCACTCCTGGGGGTCGGTGCGGGTGACGATCCAGGGGGCGACGGCGAGCAGCCCGACGATTCCCAACAGGGAGGCGGCCGCGACGCCCTGCGCGCTACGGTGCCGCTGCGGTAGGGGTGCCACGGGGGGATCGTCGCGTGCGGGTCGGGAAGCTGTCATCCGGGATGTCGGTCCGGCGGTCGTCGTGCTGAGGTTCGTCGGGGCCCGCGGGCTGCAGATGCTCGTGACGCTGTGGGTGGCGGTGACGGTGCTGTTCGTCGTGGTCACCGTGCTGCCCGGCGACCCGGTCCGGGCGCTGTTCGGGTTCCAGGCCCCGCCGCCCGAGGTCTATGCCGAGATCGTCCGCGACTACCACCTCGACCAGCCGATCTGGCGCCAGTACCTGCTCTACCTGGGTGGCCTGCTCACCGGGGACCTCGGCCAGGCCTACCCGCGGGACCCCTTCGGCCGGCCCGACGAGACCGTCGCGGTGGCCGACGTCGTCACCGCGACGGCGCCGGTCAGCGCCCGGCTGCTGCTCGCGGCGCTCGTGCTGCAGGTCGTCGTCGGCGTGGTGGCCGGGCTGCTGGCGGCCCGGCGGGGCACCGTCGCCGGACCGGCCGTCTACGGCGGGGCGATCGTCCTCGTCGCGGTGCCGGTGGTGGTGCTGTCCTACGTGCTGCGCACGGTCGTCGGCCTGCAGCTGGGCTGGCTGCCGGTCCGCGGGCTGTCCGAGGGCGCCGCGTCCTACGTGCTGCCGGTGCTCGCCCTGGCCGCGCTGTCCACCGGGTACGTCGCCCTGCTGACCCGGGCCGAGCTGCGCGCCGTGCTCGGGCGGCCGTTCGTCGCCGCCGCCCGGGCGAAGGGCCTCACCGAGCGGCGGGTGCTCGCGGTGCACGCGCTGCGCCCCGCGCTCGTGCCCGTCGTGGCCTACCTCGCGGCGAGCGTCGGGCCCGCGGTGGTCGGGCTCGTCGTCGTCGAGGGCGTGTTCGAGCTGCCCGGGCTCGGCGGCGCCGTCGTCGGGGCGATCCGGGACCGCGACCGGAGCATGCTGGTCGGGCTCGTCGCCGTCGTGATGGCGGCGGTGATCGTGGTGACGGCCGTCGCCGACGTGCTGACCGCGTGGCTCGACCCGCGGCTGCGCGAGCGCCCGCTCGGCTGACGCCCGGCGGGCCGGGGCTCAGCCGGTGCCCGCCGAGCGCGGGGCCAGGACGACCCCGAGCACGGCCAGGCAGGCCAGCGCGGCGGCGAGCACGGGCAGGGCCGCGGCCGGTGTCACGAGCAGCGCGAGCAGCGCCCCGCCCGCCCCGACGGTGACGGCGACCATCAGCTGGTCGGCCATCTGCGCGGCGGAGGTGTGGAAGCCGACGGTGCCCTCGGGCGACTGGGAGAGCACGAGGTAGGACACGGAGGAGAAGCCCAGCCCCATCCCGACGCCCGCGGCGATCCAGAACGGGAACGCCAGCCACGCCACCCCCCAGGCCGGGGTCACGAGCAGCATCCCGGCGACGCCCGTGGCGAGCAGCGCCAGCCCCGCGCGCAGCAGCACGGGCCGGGGCAGCTCGGGGCGGCGGGCCTGCCAGGCCGCGGCGGCCGACCAGCCCAGCGACCCCACCAGCAGCGGCAACCCGGCCGCGGTGAGCGACCAGCCGTGCGTGTCGGTCAGGGCCAGCGGCAGGTAGGCGTTGAGCCCGAAGAAGGCGCCCGCGAGCAGGCCGCGCGCGGCGACGACCGTGGGCACGCCCCGCGCGGCGCGGAACACCCCGCGCGGGAGCAGCACCCGCATCGACGGCACCAGGACGACGACGGCGGCGAGCGCCGTCACGGCCGCGACGGCGCCGGGGTTCTGCGCCGCCCAGCTCAGCGCGGACACCCCGAGCGCGGCGCCGAGCGCGGCCGCCACGGTGTGCGGCCGGGCCTGCGGCACGCTCTCCGGCCGTCCGGTGCGGCGCACCGCGGGCACCACGAGCGCGGCCGCGACCAGCACCAGCGGCACCAGGCCGAGGAACACCCAGTGCCAGGAGAAGGTCTCGGTGACCAGCCCCGACACCGGCGGCCCCAGCAGCGAGGGCAGCACCCACGCCGAGGAGATCAGCCCGAACACCGCGGGGCGCAGCCGCTGCGGGTACACGGCCGCGATCAGCACGAACACCCCGACCGACAGCGACCCCGCCCCGAAGCCCTGCAGCACCCGCCCGGCGAGCAGTTGCGGCATCGCGGTCGCGGTGCCCGCCACCACGAGCCCGACCCCGAACAGCAGCGGCCCGCCCACCAGCGGCAGCCGGGGCCCGCGCTCGTCGCACCAGCGCCCGCCGAGCACGGTGCCCAGCACCGACGCGGCGAGGAACGCCACGAACGGCCACCCGTAGAGCTCCAGCGCCCCGAGGTCGGCGACCAGGGCGGGCATCGCGGTGCCCACGCCCATCGCCTCGAACGCGACGAGGCTGATCAGCAGCACCACCCCGATCGTCGTGGCGCGGCGCTCGGGGCCGAACAGCTCGGCGCGGACGGGGGCGGGTGCGGTGCTCACGCCGTCGATCGTGCTCCCTGAACGCGGGTGCAGGTCAAGCCGGTTGGCCGCGGTGCAGGAAGGCCACCTTCCCGCGACGTCGTGGCGTGAAGGTGGCCTTCCTGCCACCGGGGCGGCGCGTGGCAGGCTTCCCGCATGACCACCACGACCGGCACGTCCGAGCTGACCGCGGTCCGGGAGGCCGCCCTGCGCGCCGCCGCCGCGGCCCCGGGCGTCCGGGCGGCCGGGGGTGCCGCCGTCGACGCGGCCCTGCGCGCCGCCGCGGGCCTGCTGCGCGAGCGGACGGCCGACCTGCTCGCCGCCAACGCCGCCGACGTCGCGGCCGCCGAGGAGGGCGGGATGGCCGCCGGGCTGCTCGACCGGCTGCGGCTGACCCCCGAGCGGCTCGCCGACATGGCCGACCAGCTCGACGTCCTCGCCGCCACGCCCGAGCCGCAGGTGCAGCGCTTCGTCCGGGAGCTGCCGACCGGGGAGCGGGTGTACGAGCGGCGGGTGCCCGTCGGCGTCATCGGTGCGGTGTTCGAGGCCCGCCCGAACGTCACCGTCGACGTCGCCTCGCAGGTGCTCAAGGCCCGCAGCGCCGCCGTCCTGCGCACCGGCGCGGCCGCGCTGGGCAGCGCCCGCGCGCTCGTCGACCTGGTGCTCGCGCCCGCGCTTGCCGCGGGCGGCGTGCCGCCCGAGGCCGTCCAGCTCGTGCCCGTGCCCGGCCACGCCGGCGCCGACGCGCTCGTGGGGCTGCCCGACCTGGTGCCGCTGGTCGTGGTGCGCGGCAGCGGCGAGGTGACCCGGCGGCTGTCGGCGCTCGGCGCAGCGGCCGGCGTGCGCGTGCTCGCCCACGCCGACGGCGGCGGGGTGCTGTACCTGCACTCCAGCGCCGACGAGGACGACGTCACGCGGCTGGTCACCGAGTCCACGGACCGGCTCGGCGTGTGCAACCGGCTCAACCTGCTGCTGATCGACGAGGCGGCGCACGAGCGGCTCTGGCCGGTGGCGGAGGAGGCGCTGGCCGACCGGGACATCGTGCCCAGCCTCGCCCCGCACGACCACCCGCTGGGCCACGAGTGGGCGCTCGACGCCGGGTCCGAGGCGCACGTGACGGTCGCGACCGTCGACGGGCCGGTGGACGCCGCGCTCACCGCCGCCCGCGAGACGTCCGGGCTGGCCGCGTGCGTCTGCGCCACCGACGAGGCCGCGGCCACCGCCTTCATCGACGCCTACACCGGCACCGGGGTGTTCTGGAACGCCACGACCCGGCTGCTCGACGGCTACAAGTTGCTCGGGCTGCCCGAGACCGGCATCAACGTCGACCACACGCCCGGCCCGCGCGGCCCGGTGACCTACCCCGACCTGTCGCTGCGGCAGTTCGTGGTGCTGCCGCCGGAGTAGGGGATCCTGGGGCCCGTGACGACGACCGCGGGGCCGCTGCCGGCCCGGGACCTGTTCCGCGACTCCGGCGAGCCCCGCCCGGTCGCCTCCCGGCGCACCGACACGGTGCTGACGGCGCTGGCGCTGTGGTTCACCCTCGGGCTGTTCCTCGACGCCTACGCGCACGCGAACATCCCGGAGCTGGAGAGCTTCTTCACCCCGTGGCACGCGGTCTTCTACTCGGGGTTCGCGGCCACGGCGGGCTGGGTGCTGTGGACGGTGTGGGGGCACGTCCGCGAGGGCCGCCGGGGGCGGGCGGCGGTGCCGGTCGGCTACGGGCCGACGCTGGTCGCGCTGCCGGTGTTCGTCGTCTCCGGCGCGCTGGACATGGCCTGGCACGAGCTGCTGGGCATCGAGACCACCACCGACATCTTCTTCAGCCCCAGCCACCTCGGGCTGATCACGGCGATGATCCTCATCCTGACGACGCCGCTGCGCGCGGCGTGGGCCGACCCGGTGCGCCCGACGCCCACCGCGACGGCGGTGCTCACGCTGGCCTTCGCGACGAGCCTGGTCCTGCTGTTCCTCACCTACGGCAGCGCGCTGCTGTTCTCCCCGCGCGCGGTCGTGCAGTCCCTCTCCGACCTGGAGGACGGCGGCGCCGAGGGCCTGGCGGCCCGCGTGGTCGTCACGAGCACGGTGCTGCTGGCGCCGCTGCTGCTGCTCGCCCGGCGCTGGCGGCTGCCCTTCGGCGCGGCGACGGCGGTGTACGGCACCGCCGCCCTGATCTCCGCCGTGCTGACCGGCTTCGAGCGGCTCGCCCTGCCGATCACGGTGCTCGCCGCCGGGGTGCTGGTCGACGTGCTGGCCCGGGTGCTGCGCCCGTCCGCCGCGCGGCGCACGGCCTTCTGGGGCTTCGCCGCCGCCGCGGGCGGGCTGACCTGGGCGCTCTGGCTCGGCGTCGCCTCCGCGGTCGAGGGCAGGCTGCCCGCGGTCGTCGAGCTGTGGACCGGGCTGCCGATCATCACGGCCCTGCTGGGCTGGCTGCTGGCCGTGATCGTGCTGCCCACCGCCCGCTGCGACTAGATTCGGCGACGTGCTGCATCGAACGACGCTCCCCAACGGGCTGCGCGTCCTGGTCGTGCCCGATCCCGCCACCCCCGTCGTCGGCGTGGCGGTGCACGTCGACGTCGGCTTCCGCTCCGAGCCCGAGGGCCGCACCGGCTTCGCGCACCTGTTCGAGCACCTGATGTTCCAGGGGAGCGAGAGCCTGGAGAAGCTCGCGCACTTCCGGCACGTCCAGGGCTCGGGCGGGGTGTTCAACGGCTCGACGCACCAGGACTACACCGACTACTTCGAGGTGCTGCCGGCCGCGGCGCTGGAGCGGGCGCTGTTCCTGGAGGCCGACCGGCTGCGCGCGCCGAAGCTGACCGAGGAGAACCTGCGCAACCAGGTCGACGTGGTCAAGGAGGAGATCCGGCTCAACGTGCTGAACCGGCCCTACGGCGGGTTCCCGTGGATCCTGCTGCCGCCGGTCCTCTACGACACCTTCCCCAACGCGCACAACGGCTACGGCGACTTCTCCGAGCTGGAGCAGGCCTCCCTCGACGACGCCGCCGCGTTCTTCGACACCTACTACGCGCCGGGCAACGCCCAGGTCACCGTGGCTGGTGCGCTGGACGTCGACGAGGCCATCGCGCTGGTGGAGAAGCACTTCGGCGACATCCCGGAGCGGCCGACGCCGGTCCGCCCGAGCTTCGCCGAGCCGGTGCCCACGACCGAGCGCCGCCGGGCGGTGCCGGACGCGCACGCCCCGCTGCCCGCGCTGGCGATGGGGTTCCGGCTGCCCGACCCGGGCGCTGACCTCGACGGCTACCTCGCCCACGTGCTGCTCGCCTCCGTCCTCGGCGACGGCGAGGCCGCGCGGCTGCAGCGCCGGCTCGTGCACGACGACGGGCTGGTCACCGACGTCTCCGCGAGCGCGGGACTGATGGGCTCGCTCGACGCCCGCGACCCCGACACGTTCACCGTGACGGCCGTGCACCCGGCCGCGGTCGACCCGGACCGCGTCCTCGGCGCCGTCGACGAGGAGCTGGAGAAGCTGGCCGCCGCACCGCCCGCGGCCGACGAGCTGGCCCGCCAGGTCGCGCGCTGGTCCGCCGGCGCGCACCAGGAGAACGACCGCGTCATGTACCGGATGCTCGGCTACGGGGCGCGCGAGCTGCTCTACGGCCGCGCCGAGATCACCGACGAGCTGCCCGACCGGCTCGCCGCCGTCACCCCGGCCGCCGTCAGCGCCGCCGCCGCGACGCTGCGCGGCGCGGGCCGCGGCGTCCTGCTGGTCGAGCCCGCCGAGGGGGAGAAGTGAGCGTCGCGACGCACCGGTCCGCCGAGGAGATCGGGCGCACCCCGGCCGGGCCGCGGGAGCTGCCGCCGCTGGGCGTCACCCGCGAGGTGCCGCTGCCCGAGGTCACCGCCGTGGACCTGCCGAGCGGGCTGCGCCTGCTCGTCGCGCGCCGGGCGAGCGTGCCGATGGTGGAGGTGCGCCTGCGGGTGCCCTTCGCCGACCCGGCGCCCGCGCCCGAGTCCGCGCACCCGGCCGTCGCCGAGCTGCTCACCGAGACGCTGCTCACCGGCACCGCCCGCCGCGACCGCGTCGGTATCGACGACGAGCTCGCTGCCGTCGGGGCCGACCTGGGCGCGAGCGTCGACCCGGAGCGGCTGCTCGTGCACGGCTCCGGGCTGGCCGACGGGCTGCCCGCGATCCTCGACGTCCTCGCCGACGTGCTCACCGGCGCCACCCACCCCGACCGCGAGGTCGCCCGCGAGCGTGAGCGGCTCGTCGAGCGGATCGCCGTCGCCCGCGCCCAGCCGCGCACCGTCGCGCGGGAGGCGCTGCAGCGGGTGCGCTACGGCGACCACCCGATCACCCGCGAGATGCCCACCGGCGAGGCCGTCGCGGCCGTGACGGCCGAGCAGGTGCGCACCCTGCACGCCGCCGGGCTGCTGCCGCGCGGGTCGCTGCTCACCGTCGTGGGCGACGTCGACCCGGACGCCGCCGTCGCGGCCGTCACCGCGGCGCTCGGCGGGTGGACGGGCGACGGTGCCGCCGTCGAGCTCGCCGCCCCGCCCGCCCCGGTCCCCGGCGACCTGCACCTGGTGCACCGGGCCGGCTCGGTGCAGTCGCAGCTGCGGCTGTCCGGACCCGCCGTGCCGCGCGACGACCCGGCGTACGCGGCCCTGCAGCTGGCCAACCTCGTGTTCGGCGGCTACTTCTCCTCGCGCTGGATGGAGAACGTCCGCGAGGACAAGGGCTACACCTACGGGGCGCACTCCGGCGTGGAGTTCGTGCCGGGCGGCGCGGTGCTGGGCGTCGACACCGACGTGGCCAGCGACGTCACCGCCGCCGCGCTCCTGGAGACCCGCTACGAGCTGGGCCGCCTCGCCGCCGTCCCGCCGACGCAGGCCGAGATCGACGCGGCGCGCAACTACGCGGTCGGGTCGCTCCTGATCTCCCTGGACAACCAGGGCGGGCTCGCGTCCACGATCTCCGGGCTGGCCGCCGCCGGCCTCGACCTGGACTGGCTGCGCGCGCACCCGGCCCGGCTGGCCGCCGTCACCGTCGACGAGGTCGCCGAGGCCGCGCTGCGGTTCTTCGCCCCCGCCGGGTTCACCGGCGTCGTCGTCGGGGACGCCGACGTCGTGGGCCCGAAGGTGCGCGCGCTCGGCGGCGTGGCGTGACCGCCCGTGCGCGCACCGGGGACGCGCGGTGACCGACTTCGCCCTGGTCAGCGCCCCGGTGCTGTCCCGGTCCGCGGTGCTGCGCGACGAGCCGCTGCGCACCGACGTCGAGCGGCAGCGCAAGGGCTGGCCCACCGCGCAGCTGGTCGTCGTCGACGCGCAGGGCCGCACCCCGATCGCCTGGGACGCCGAGCCGGACGCCCCGCTGGAGCACGTCGACGCCGGGCGCTGGGACGTCGGCGGGGCCGCGCGGCTGGCCACCCGCCCGACCACCGGCGACGGCCCGCCCGCGGACGCGGTGCTGCTCGGCGAGGCCGACGGCGTCGCGTACTGGGCGGTGCACGGCGAGCCCGACCCGTTCGGGACCGAGCCGTGGGACGACCCGGCGAACTGGGCCGACCTGCGCACCACCGGAGCCGTCCTCGACGCGCTGGGCGCGGGGCTGTTCACCACCGCGGTGGCCGCCCTGAACTGGCACGCCGCCGCCCGGTTCTGCTCGCGCGACGGCTCGCCCACGCACCCGGCGCACGCGGGCTGGCACCGGCACTGCGAGGCGAACGGGCACGAGGAGTACCCGCGCACCGACCCCGCCGTCATCTGCCTGGTGCACGACGGCGGCACCGGGCCGTCGGGCCGGGTGCTGCTGGCCCGCCAGCCGGTCTGGCCCGAGGGCCGGTTCTCGGTGCTGGCCGGGTTCGTCGAGGCGGGGGAGTCGCTCGAGGCGTGCGTGTTGCGGGAGATCCACGAGGAGGTGGGGGTGCACGTCCGCGACGTGCGCTACCTGGGCAGCCAGTCCTGGCCGTTCCCGCGCAGCCTCATGGTCGGCTTCCACGCCGTCGCCGACCCGGACGTGCCCCTCGTGCCCGCCGACGGGGAGATCGCCGACGCGCTGTGGGCCACCCGCGCGGACCTGCGGCGCGCCCTGGCGGCGGGCGACTGGTCCGGCCGCGCCGACGTCCCCTTCCTGCTCCCCGGCAAGGTCAGCATCGCCCGCAGCATGCTGGAGTCCTGGGCCGCCGTCGACGACTGACCGTGCACACCGGCTGGTGACCGTGCACTCCGCACGCGGGGTGCACCGTGCCAACTCGGTGTGCACGGCCGGATCCGTCCCCATGCGGGGTCGGTTGTCCACAGGTTCCGGGGTGGGGTGTCGGCGGGCCTTGCGCGGCCGGACCGTGGACGGATGGACCTCCTGACCCGCCGCCGACTCCTCGCCGAGGGCTTCTCCGATCACGAGCTGCGCCGCCGGATCGCCCGCGGCGAGCTGGTGGCGCTGCGGCCGGGCAGCTACGTGGCCGGCGATCCCGGACCCGGCCCCGCGCGGCACCGGCTGTCGGTGCGGGCCGCGCTGGGCGAGCTCGCCCCCGACGCCGTGGCCAGCCACCTGTCCGCGGCCGTGATGCACGGGCTGCCGGTCCACGGCGCCCCGCTCGACGTCGTGCACGTGACCCGCCCCCGGCGGCGGAGCGGGGCCCGCCGGGGCCGCCGCGTCGCGGTGCACTGCGCCCCGCTCGACGCGGACGAGATCGTGGAGGTGGACGGGACACCGGTCACCTCGCTGGCCCGGACGCTCACCGACCTCGCCCGGAGCTGCCCGTTCGCCACCGCGGTGGTCGCCGCCGACGCCGCCCTGCACCTGCACCGGATCGACCGGGCCGCGATCGACGCCGCGTTGGCCCGGCGAGCACGGTGGCCGGGGCTGCCCGGAGCCAGGCGGGCGCTGGGCTTCGCCCGCCCCGGCGCAGCGACCCCCGGCGAGACGCTCAGCCGGATCGCGATCGCGGACGCGGGCCTGCCGGTCCCGGCGCTGCAGTGGGTCGTGCGGACGGCGGCGGGCGTCGAGGTGGCGCAGGTCGACTTCGGCTGGCCGCTGCTGCGCACCGTCGGCGAGTTCGACGGCCGACAGAAGTACGGCCGGCTGCTGCGGCCGGGGCAGAGCCCTGGCGACGCCGTCCACGCCGAGAAGCTGCGGGAGGACGCCGTGCGGGCCACGGGACTGGGGATGGTCCGGTGGGGGTGGGCGGACCTGCGGGACTTCGCGCCGGTGGCGGCGCGGCTGCGCGCCGCGTTCCGCACGGGCTGAGCGACCGTGCACACGACGACGGCACCGTGCACCGCTCGTCGCGGGTGCACGGTGCCGGTCGGGTGTGCACCGTCAGGCGGCGAGGCGGGACTGGACCTCGCGCAGGGACGGGTTCGTGGCCGTCGTCTCGTCGGGGAAGCGGATCACCGGCACGGTCTGGTTGCCGCCGTTCACGCCCTCGACGAACCGGGCGGCGTCCGGGTCGCGCTCGATGTCGATCTCCTCGTAGCTGATCCCGGCCTGGTCGAGCTGGAGCTTGAGCCGGCGGCAGTAGCCGCACCACGTGGTCGAGTACATCGTCACCTGAGCCATGTGCAGGTCAACGGCGGTGCACCGGACTGTCTTCCCCGGATGCCAGGATGCACGTGTGACGCTGGACGGCCTGGACGACGAGCAGCTGGCCGCGGTCACCGCCCCCCGGGGCCCGGTGTGCGTGCTGGCCGGGGCGGGCACCGGCAAGACCCGCACGATCACCCGGCGGATCGCGCACCTGTGCAGCACCGGGCACGTCGCGCCGGGGCAGGTCCTCGCGGTCACGTTCACGGCGCGCGCGGCGGGCGAGATGCGCACGCGGCTGCGGGCGCTGGGGGTGTCGGGCGTGCAGGCCCGCACGTTCCACGCCGCGGCGCTGCGCCAGCTGCGCTACTTCTGGCCGCGGGTCGTCGGCGGGGACCAGTGGCAGCTGCTGGAGGGCAAGCTGCGGGTCGTCGGCCAGGCGGCGGCGCGGGTGAAGGCGGGCACCGACGCGGCGTCGCTGCGCGACCTGGCCGGTGAGATCGAGTGGGCCAAGGCCAGCCTCGTCACGCCGGAGGGCTACGCCGCGGAGGCCGCCCGGCTGCGCCGCGACACCCCGGGGCCCGCCGAGCAGGTCGCCGCCGTCTACGCCGGGTACGAGGCGCTGAAGAACCGCGCCGAGCTGCTCGACTTCGACGACCTGCTGCTGCACACCGCCGCCGCCCTCGAGGAGCACGCCGGGGTCGCCGAGGAGTTCCGCGACCGCTACCGCTGCTTCGTCGTCGACGAGTACCAGGACGTCACGGCCCTGCAGCAGCGCGTGCTCGACGCCTGGCTGGGCGAGCGCGACGACCTCACCGTCGTCGGCGACGCCAACCAGACGATCTACACCTTCGCCGGCGCGACGCCCCGGCACCTGCTGGACTTCCCGCGCCGCTTCCCCGAGGCCGTCGTCGTCCGGCTGCAGCGCGACTACCGCTCCACCCCGCAGGTCGTCTCGTGCGCCAACACGCTCATCGGGGCCGCGCGCGGGCGGGCGGCCGGCACCCGGCTGAGCCTGGTCGGCCAGCTCCCGCCGGGCCCGGACCCCGACTTCACCGAGCACGACGACGAGCCCGCCGAGGCCGCGGCGGTGGCGAAGCGGATCCGCAGGCTCGTCGCCGACGGCACGCCCGCGGCCGAGATCGCCGTGCTGTTCCGGATCAACGCCCAGTCCGAGGTCTACGAGCAGGCGCTCACCGCGGCCGGTGTGCCCTACCAGGTGCGCGGGGGCGAGCGGTTCTTCGCGCGGCCCGAGGTGCGCCGGGCGATGTCGACGGTCCGCACGGCCGGGCCGGGCAGCGGCGCGCTCGTCGACGACGTGCGTGCGGTCCTCGCCCCCGTCGGCCTGACGCCCGAGCCGCCCGCCGGTGCGGCGCAGCGCGCCCAGTGGGAGTCCCTGCTCGCGCTCGTCGAGCTGGCCGAGGAGCTGCTCGCCGTCGAGCCGGGGGCGGACCTGCGCCGCTTCGCCGCGGAGCTGGAGAGCCGGGCCGACGCCGCGCACCCGCCGACCGTCCAGGGCGTCACGCTCGCGTCGCTGCACGCGGCGAAGGGCCTGGAGTGGGACGTCGTGTTCCTCGTCGGGCTGGCCGACGGCACCCTGCCGATCCAGCACGCCGACGGCGACGACGCCGCGATCGAGGAGGAGCGCAGGCTGCTCTACGTGGGCGTCACCCGGGCCCGGCGCACGCTCGCGCTGTCGTGGGCGCTGTCCCGCCAGCCGGGCGGGGCGCGCCGCCGCAGGCGCAGCCGCTTCCTGCACGGGCTCATCCCGGACACCCACCCCGCCTCGCGGATCGCGGCGTCCCCGGGCGGGGCCAAGCCGCGCTGCCGGATCTGCGGGTCGCCGCTGCTCGGGGCGGACGCGATGAAGCTGCGCCGGTGCGGGGACTGCCCCTCCGACGTCGACACCGAGCTGCTCGACCGGCTCCGCGGCTGGCGCGCCGAGCAGGCCCGCAGGCTGCAGGTGCCGGCCTACGTCGTGTTCACCGACGCCACGCTCACCGCGATCGCCGAGCACCGCCCCGCCGACAGCGCCGCGCTGGTGTCCATCCCGGGCATCGGGGCCCGCAAGCTGGACCGCTACGGGCCCGACGTCCTGGCCCTCGTGGCCGAGAACTAGTTGCTCGAAGAAGTTCTCCGTAAATAGCTTGTGTGGTCCGCGGCGGGATCCCTACTCTCTCTCCTCGACGGATCACACCAGCCGTCTCCTGCCCGGACGAGACCCTCGAAGGGGGTGCCGAACATGATCACGATGACGCCGGTCGTCGCCACGCCGATCCTCGGCACCCGTGTGTGGGTCGAGCTCGTCGCGCCCAAGCCGCGTCGTACCCAGGCCGGAGTGTCTTTCCACAACTACACAGCAGTGTCCGCAACGACGGAGCGTCGTCACAGGTAGCCGACGACGCACCGGCTGAGAAGAACCAGGCCGCGGACCCCCACAACGGGATCCGCGGCCTTTTTGTCGTCTCCGAACGAACTTCAGACCAGGAGGTAGTGCGGTGCTAGTCCGATCAGTTCCGTTGGACGGCGGAGCGATCAGTCCCGACCAGCTGGGTGGCGACTCCGCCACGCCGCTGGGGTCCCTGCTCGACGCGGCACCCCGCGCCGGGCTGGACCTGCCCTGTCGCTCCGGCGACGCCGACCTCTGGTTCGCCGAGGCTCCCCGTGAGCTGGAGCGGGCCAAGGAGATGTGCGGCGGCTGCCCGATCCGGGCGGAATGCCTCGCCGGCGCCCTCGCCCGGGAGGAGCCCTGGGGCGTCTGGGGCGGAGAGATCTTCGAGCGCGGGGTCGTGATCCCGCGAAAGCGGCCCCGGGGCCGGCCGAGCAAGGCCGACCTCGCCCGCGACCGGGCCTACGCCGCCGCCGCGGCGAGCGCCTGACCTGCCCGAACGCCACACAGACCCATTAAAGGAGACCGATCCCCATGACCTACCTCGACACCAGCCCCGCCCTCGCCCCGACCGCCCGCGACCGCGAAGGACCCGCGATGTTGCTCCTCGACGAAGCCCTGGCCCGATCCCGACAGCAAGAGGCCGAGAAGGCCGCACGCGAGTACGCCCTGGCCCGTCAGCTGACGGCGGGCCGCCGCTGGGCACGCCTCGCGGCCTTCGTCGCCCGGCGCGCCGAGCGCGCGCGGGCGAACGTGCCGGCCTGACCCGCGGCGCCGTCTGACACAGGCGCCGCCCGAGACCCGACGGCGCCCCGGTCCTCCCGCGACCGGGGCGCCGTCGGGCTGTCCGCGCGCCGTCAGTCCTCGAAGATCCACGGCTGCCAGCGCGCCACGATGCCGCGCAGCGGCACGTCGGCGTCGAGCTGGCAGAGCACGCCGAGCGTCCCCATGGTGACGCGGTGCACGAGCAGGTACTGCGGGGGCAGGTTGAGCTCGCGCCCGGTGTGGAACTGCGGGCTGCGCAGGTCGCCCACCCGGCCGGCCTGCTTCTGCAGCCACGCCCGGTCGAACCGGAACGACTCGGTGCGCAGCGGCTCGGTGAACGGCGCCAGGTAGGCCAGCGCGTCGCCCGCCGTGATCTCCGACCCGGGCCGGACGAACTTCTCGTCGCGCAGCAGCTGCAGCAGGTCCGCGGGCCGGTCGGCCAGCGCGAGGCGCACCATCTCCGACAGCGGGCGCGGCATCCCGTCGGGCAGCCGCGCCACGGCGCCGTAGTCGAGCACCATCAGCCGGCCGTCGTCGAGGATCTGGAAGTTGCCCGGGTGCGGGTCGGAGTGCAGCAGGCCGGTGCGCTCGGGTGCGGAGTAGTGGAACTCCGAGAGCTGGGTGGCGGCGTGGTCGCGCTCGGCCTGGCTGCCCCGGGCGATCACGTCCGACAGCTTCCGGCCGGTGACCCACTCGCTCACCATCGCCTTGGGCGCCGAGGCGACGACCTTGGGCACGCGCACCTGCTCGTCGCCGTCGTAGGCGGCGGCGAACACGCGCTGGTACTCGGCCTCATCGCGGTAGTCGAGCTCCTCGGCCATCCGGTCCTGCAGCTCGCTGATCAGCGGCTTGATCTCCAGGCCCGGCACCAGCGGCTGCATGAGCCTGCTCATCCGGGACAGCTGGCGCAGGTCCGACAGCAGCGCCTGCTCGGCCCCCGGGTACTGCACCTTCACGGCGACCTCGCGCCCGTCGTGCCACACGGCGCGGTGCACCTGGCCGATGCTGGCCGCCGCCGCGGGCGTCTCGTCGAACTCGGCGAAGCGCCGCCGCCAGCCCCGGCCGAACTGCTCGTCGAGCATCCGGTGGACGTCGCGCGGCGGCATCGGCGGGGCCGCGGACTGCAGCTTCACCAGGGACTCGCGGAACGGGGCGGCGAACTCCTCGGGCACGGCCGCCTCGAACACCGACAGCGCCTGGCCGAACTTCATGGCGCCGCCCTTGAGCTCGCCCAGCACGGCGAACAGCTGCTCGGCGCTCTTCGCCATCATCTGGGCGGTGATCTCCTCCCCGTCGCCCCCGGCGAGGCGGCGGCCCCACCCGGCGGCGGCGCGGCCGGCCACGCCCAGCGGGAGGCTGGCGAGCTTGGCCGTGCGGGCGGCGGTGCGGCGCGGGATGTCGGTCACCCCCCCAGTCTCCCCTCACCCACCCCCACCCCGCATGTCGCTCAGGAGTGGCGCGCACCGCACGGGCAGTCCGGGTGCGGGCTCCAGGGACGCCTGCGCACCGCGCCGCGGCCGGCGTCGACCTCCAGGACCGCGTCCAGCGCGGCCGGCGCCTCCTCCCCGTCGAGCAGGGCCAGGGCCTGCGCCACGGCCAGTGCCGCGGTGGCGACGGCACACGCCGGGTCGGCGCGCCCGGGCCGGCCGACGAGTTGGGCCGCCACCCCCGCCCAGCCCGGCTCCCGCCGCTCGCGGTGCCGGTCCAGGCAGCCCAGACACGTCGTGCGGCCGGGCAGCACCAGCGGCCCGACGACGCCCGCCCCGTCGCGCAGCCGCACGAGCAGGTGCGCCACCCCGTCCCGGTGCAGCAGCCGGACCGTCGCCGGGTCGGGCACCTGCGCGTCGGCGAGCACCACGAGGTCGGGCAGCGCGCGGTCGGGCGCCGGCCCGACGTCGGCCCCCGGGTGCAGGCGCCGGGCCGCGGCGGCCAGGGCGGCGGCCCGGTCGGTACCGAGCTCGGCGTCGAGGAGGCCGGTGCCGAGGTCCGCGGACCCGACCCGCCCCGTCGCGCCGACGTGCACGGTCCCGGCCCCGCCCGCCACGAGCCCGGTGACGACGCCGGCCGCGAGCGGCCCCCCGCCCTCGACCCGCACGGTCGCGTGCCGGCGCCGGTCGAGCGCGCGCCGCGGCCCGC
>JAPLAT010000390.1:2807-6086 GCA_026393175.1 Pseudonocardiales bacterium | reverse complement strand
CCGCGGGTCCCGGACGGTGCGCGACGCTCGGGGCCGGTTCGCGCGCGCCCAGGGGATCCGTGCGGTGAGGCCGGGGCCGCCGCCGTACTCGTTGTCCCCGGTGGTGGACCCGTGCGCCTCGTCGACCGCGGTGCCGCCGATCGTGCTGCCGACAGCGATCACGCGCGGCCAGGGTTAGCCGGGCCACCAGCCCGCCCGACTGGCCGTCGTCGTAGGTGCGGGCGCCCGCATGGCCGAGCCGCTCGCCGCGGGGCTCGTCCATGGTCAGGACCGCGTGGTCGAAGGCGGTCTCGAGATCGGTGGCCGGACCGGTGACGCATGCCCAGAAGACGACCTCGGTCAGCACGTGCCGGGGCCCGATCATCGTGCCGGTGCCCCACGCGCCCGCCGTGCGGATATTGCCGACGATCCCCCACGGGAACGACAGGTCGAGGTAGAGGTAGCGGTCGTCGGTGTCGAAGATCGTCCCGGTGGGGTCGCGCGGCTCGTCGCGGCCGCCACCGCGACGGCGGGTCCGTCCGGGCGCGCGGACGCCGGTGTGCTCGCCGATGCTCCCTCGTCCAGACGGGTCGACCGCAGGGGCGGGAACGGGCTCACCACCCTCTCGATCGGCCCCGGTCCCGGTCGGTGCCGTCGATCGCCCTGGCGCGGCAGCTCGTGCCGCCGGGCGGATCGGCGAGATCGCCGCGGCCTCACGGCAGGTCCGTGCCGGGGGCCGCGGCGACGTACGCGAGGAGCGGGTGCCCGACGGCGCTATCCGGCTCGGCGCCGACGACGTCGGCGACCAGCCGGTCGGCGTGGCGCTCGACGACGTGCTCACCACCCGGGATCCGGGACCGCTGGTCCGACGTCCACGAGCACTGGCCTACTGCGTCGTCGGCCCCGTCGTCGCACCCGGTCCGACCGGCTGACGCCGCGGCGGCCGGGTACGCCCCGTCCTCCGCCGCACGGCGCGGAGGATCGCGACGGCGACCGGCACCGGGACGACGAGCAGCCCCAGGAGCACCGCCGTCGGCGCCCACGGCCACGCCGGACCGGACAGGGTGTCGCCGTCGACGGGCAGCTCCAGCGCCTTCGCCGTCCACCGCGCGGTGGCCACGTCGGTGGTGGCGGCCAGGTCGGCCACCGTGGCGTCGAAGGCGAAGCCGCCCCGGGCGTGCGGGTACTCCGGCGCCGGCGCACCCGGGACGGACCCGACCACGCGGCGGGCGCCCTGGCCCGCACCCGGCACGAGCAGCCGGTCGAGGCGGGGCGCCGCGCCGGCGACGTCCGCGCGCGGCAGGAAGGTCAGCCCGTGCCGCGACCGGACCGGCCCGCCGTCGGCCGACAGCGCGAGCGTGCGCGCGGCCAGCGCCTGCCCGCCGTGCACGTCGAACACCGACGCCAGCTCGATCTCCCCGACCCCGTCGTCGAGGACGACCCCGACGGTCGCCGGGTCGGCCCGCCATCCCGCGTTGAGGATCGCGACCGGGTCGGGCAGCGCCTGCGGCGGGGTCACCGGCGGGTCGGCGCGGTGGTGGCGCCATCCGATCGACGCGGCCGCCGCGTCGGCCACCGGCGCCCCGGCCAGGCGCTCGACGACGTGCAGGGTGCCGTCGATCGCGGAGGTGATGCCGCCGGTGGTGACGACGTCGCCGTCGTCGACGACGCGCCGGCCCGACACCCACCGCACCTGCGGGAACCCGCGCTCGTAGGCGCCGATCCGCAGCCAGTGCGCGGTGGCGGCGCGCCCGTCGAGCAGCCCGGCCGAGGCGAGCACCCCGGCGCCGTTGCACACGGCCAGCAGCACCGCACCCTCGCGGGACTGGGCGCGCAGGAACGCGGCCGCGCCGCCGCGGTCGTCGTGGAACGCGGGCACCACCACCAGGTCCGCCGCGCCGCCCGTGCGGGCGCCGAGCTCGGCGAAGGTGAGGTCGGGCACGAGGTCGAGGCCGCCCGTCAGCGGTACCGGGTCGCGGGTCGCCGCCACGGTGTAGAGGTTGAAGCGGCCGGTCGCGGCCAGGGTCTCGTAGGGGCTGAGCACGTCGGACACCTCCGTGCCGCCCCCGTCGAGCACGACCACGGCGGTCGGCCGGGCCGGGTCGTGCACCGGCGGCGCCGCCACCGGGACCGGCCGGTCCGGCCCGGGGGCGTACCGGGCGGCGAAGGTGGCGGGGGCGAGGACGGCCGCGGTCAGGCCGGGCAGCAGCGCCACCCCGACCACGCAGGCCAGCACGCGGACGAGCGTCGGCACCGGGCTCACAGCCCGTAGTCGGCGCGGCGCCACAGCATCGCGGCCAGCATCAGCGGGAACATGACCACGTGCGCGGCGACCATGAGCACGCCACCGGACAGGACCCCGAGCCAGTGCGGGACCAGCAGCACGGCGAACGGCGCCACCATGACCACGCCCATCTCCGCGATGCGGGGCCACGGGTGCCGGCGCACGCCCATCCACACCACCATCGCGACGGTCATGTCCAGCGCCATGACGATCGCGTGGACGTCGGTGCGGGCCAGCCAGTCGGCCGGCCACAGCGGGGCGAGCACCACCATGCTGACGACCATGGCCGCCGCCATCTCCAGGTAGTGCCCGACGAAGCGCGCGAGCCGGCGGGACGCGGCCGGGGTGGTGGTGGGGGTCGTGGCGGTCATCGCGCTTCTCCGGTTCCTCGTGGGACGTGACGGGGAGAAGCGTCGTCGCCCGCCGCCGTGCAGCGGAGTGCCGAAGGTCATGGCCGGGGTCATGACGCCCGCGGTGTCCCGCCGGGCGTCGCCGGAGGCCCCGTGGGGCCGCGGCGTCGGTCAGAGCAGGCCGAGGGCGCTGCCCCGCAGCGCCGCCTGCGTCCGGTCGCGCACGCCGAGCTTGGCCAGCACCGTCGTGACGTGGTTCTTCACCGTGCCCTCGGCGAGGAACAGCCCCGCGGCGATCTCCCTGTTGCTGTGCCCCCGGGCGAGCAGGCGGAGCACGTCCAGCTCGCGCTGCGACAGCGGCACCACCAGCGGTTGCGGCCGCGGCGCCGGCGCGTCGGGCAGCTCCGCGACGCGGGCCACGACCTTCGCCGCGACGGAGGGCTGCAGCACCGACTCGCCCCGGGCCGCCGCGAGCACGGCCTCCACCAGCCGCGCCGACGCGACGTCCTTGAGCAGGTACCCCACCGCGCCGGCCCGCAGGGCGGCGAACACGTCGGCGTCGTCGTCGAACGTGGTCAGCGCGATCACCCGCACCCCGGGCTGCTCGGCCCGCAGTCGCCGGGTGGCGGCGATGCCGTCCAGGACCGGAATCCGCAGGTCCATGAG
>JAPLAT010000390.1:0-2764 GCA_026393175.1 Pseudonocardiales bacterium | reverse complement strand
CCTCCCCGACCACCACGACGTCGTCCCGGACGCCGAGCAGGACCGCCAACGCCTCGCGGAACAGGGCCTGGTCGTCGACCAGCAGCACGCGCACCGGGCTCACCCCGGCACCTCCACCCGGACCGCGTGGCCCGCGCCGTGGGTGGAGGTGACCTGCACCGACCCGCCCAGGGCGACCGCCCGTTCCCGCAGTCCCCGCAGCCCGAACCCGCCCCCGTCGTCCGGCCCACCGGCCGGGGCCCCGGGCGCGGCGCCGACACCGTCGTCGCGCACGTCGAGCCGGACAGCGCCCTCGGCGTAGTCGAGCACCAGGTCGGCCCGCGTGGCCCGGGCGTGCTTGCGCACGTCGGTCAGGCCCTCCTGCGCGGCCCGGAAGAGCGCCTCCCCGATCTCGGCGGGCAGCGCGCGCTCGACCCCGGTCACCGACAGCCGCGTCGGCACGCCCGCGGCCGACGTCTCCTCCGCCAGGGCCCGCAACCGGTCGGCCAGCGGCGGCACCGGGCGCGGCTCGCGCAGCGCGGAGACCGAGCGCCGCACCTCGGCGAGCGCCTCCTCGGCCTGGGCCTGGGCCTTGACCAGCACGGTGTCCGCCTTGTCCGGGTCGACGGGCAGCACCGCCCTGGCCGCCTTGACCTGCATCTGCACCACGGTGAGCGCGTGCCCGAGCCCGTCGTGGATGTCGCGGGCGACCCGGTTCCGCTCCTGCGCGGTGGCCAGCCGCTCGGCCTGCGCGGCGTGCTCGCGCAGCCGCTCGTGCGCCACGGCCAGCTCCGCGCGGGCCACCTGCTCGCGGCGCAGCACCTCCACGACCACCGCCCCGAACAGCACCGACACCAGCGTGCCGAACCCCTCCCGCACCGCCTGCCCCCACGGCATCCCGACGTGGACGAACGGCACCAGCGCGATCACCACCGCCGTCGCCGGCGACGGCAGCACCAGCACGCACTGGCAGACCAGCACCACCAGCAGCAGGGTCGCCCCCGCGCTGGGGTCCAGGGTGAACGTCACGAACGCCAGCGGCAGCTGCACCGCGACGAAGGCGAGCGCCCACGCCCGGCCGCGGCCCACCACGCGGAGGAAGCCGACCGTCGCGATCAGGGTGTACACCGCGCCGAGCACCAGCACCTCGACCCCGCCGCCGGTCGCGACGACCCCGACCAGCAGGGCGAGGAACGCCCCGACCGCCAGCCACACCACCGCCCGGTTCACCCGACCACTGTGGGCGGTCGCGCACCACCGGTCAACGACGTCCGGGCGCCGCCGGGGCGCGGTCGGACGGGGCTGCGCCCCCGGGGCCACCGGCCGGTCAGCCCTCGCCTGCGGCACCGGGCGGCCGGAGCGCCCGTCCCCGACGCGTCCACCGCGCAGGACGGTCCTCCGCACCGCGCCCGACGGCGCGCGGAGCACCTCCGCGGCGACCCGCACGACGTCCTCGCGCACGTCGACGCCGACGACGTGGCCGCCGTCGGGGAACCGCGCGGTGCCGTCCTGCGCCTTGTCGCCGACGGCGTCGAGCAGCCGCTGGGGTTGCTCGCCGACCTGTGAGACCCGGGAGGATGACGACCGTGACCGGCACCCGCACACCCCTGGCGCCGCCCCCCGCGGAGCGGCACGACGACGCGGCCGCCGACGCCCTGCGGCGCCTCGCACTCGACGAGGACCTCAAGGCCCGCGCGGCCACCGACCCCGCCCTGGCCGGACTCGCCTGGCGGGTGGCGCGCCGCTACGTGGCCGGGCGGACCCTCCCCGAGGTGCTCGGCCGCGTCCGTGAGATCACCGCCGCCGGGCACACCGCCACCGTCGACTTCATGGGCGAGAGCACCCGCGACGCCGCGCTCGCCGACGCCGCCACCGAGGAGTTCCTGCGCCTGGTCGCGGCGGTCCGCGACGGAGGGCTGCGCTGCTCGGTGTCGCTGGACCTGTCCCACCTCGGCAGCGTCCTCGACCGCGACCTCGGGCGCCGCAACGCGACCCGGATCGCCGAGGCCACCGCGGCCGCCGGCGTCGAGATGGTCCTGTCGATGGAGGGGCCCGACCGCGTCGACCAGATCCTCGACGACCACGCGCACCTGTGCGAGCGGTTCGACCACGTCGGCGTCACCGTGCAGGCCCGCCTGCACCGCACCGACGCCGACCTCCCCGCCCTCCTCGACCGCCCGGGCCGCATCCGCCTGGTCAAGGGCGCCTACGACACCCCGACCGCGCTCGCCCTGCCGCGCGAGGACCCCGCCCTGCCCGGCCGCTTCGACGCGCTGGCGCGGCGCCTGCTGCGCAGCGGCCACCCGTGCTCGATCGCCACCCACGACGTCGAGCGCCTCGACCGCGTCGACGCGCTGGTCGCGGAGGCGGGCCTGCACGCCGCGCCCTATCGGGTCGAGGTGCTCGACGGGCTCGGCCCCCACCAGGTCGCGCAGCTGCGCGACCGCGGGCACCCCACCCAGGTCTACCTCGTGTACGGCAGCGAGTGGTGGCTCTACGTCTGCAACCGGCTCGCCGAGGACCCCCGGCGGCTGCTGCTCGCCCTCGTCGACGCGGTCACGGCCGAGATGGACGTCAGCGGGGTTCCGCGGCCGGCGAACCCCGCTGGTGTCCATCTCGACGGGGATGGCCGCGCGACGAGCTGACCGGTCACCCCGCCGGGCAGGGGGCGGAGGGGGAAGCGTGTCGTGGTCATGGCCCGAGCGTCGCGGGCGGTCCGGGCGGCGGGCTGTGCCGCGGCTGTGCGGTCGGTGTGAGGGGGCGGGAGCGTCAGCCCGGCTCGTGG
>JAPLAT010000397.1 GCA_026393175.1 Pseudonocardiales bacterium | reverse complement strand
GGGGCGGGGGACGGCCGGCCGGTCAGCCCGCGGCCACGCCGGCCGCGGCGCGCAGCTGCGAGGGCGGCAGGCCGAAGCGGGCCACGAACGCCTGCCGCATCGCCTCCGTCGAGCCGAAGCCGCAGCGGCGGGCGACCGTGGCGAGCGGCTGGCCGGTCGTCGTCACCAGCTGGTGCGCGGCCTGGAGCCGGGCGTCGCGCACGAGCCGCGCGGGCGTCCGCCCGACCTGGGCGACGAACAGCCTGCTCAGGTGCCGCTCGCTGACGTTCGCCAGCGCGGCCAGGGTCGGGGTGTCGAGGTCGGCGTCGAGGTGGGCGGCGACGTGGTCGACGACGCGGCGGACGGTGTCGTCGTCGCCGCGCGGGGTGAGGGTGAACATGCTCAGCTGGGCCTGGTCGCCGGGGCGCTGCAGGTAGGCGACCATGCCCAGCGCGACGCGCCGGGCCAGCTCGGCCCCGTGGTCCTCCTCGACGAAGGCCAGCGTGAGGTCGAGCGCCGCGGTGACCCCGCCGGAGGTGGCGACCCGCCCGTCGCGGACGTACACCGGCCCGGGGTCGACGCACACCTTCGGGAAGCGGCCGGCCAGCTCGTCGGCGTAGAACCAGTGCGTGGTCGCGCGGCGGCCGTCGAGCAGCCCCGCCGCGGCCAGCACGCTCGCCCCGGTGCACACCGACGCCACCCGCCGCGTCAGCCCGGCCAGCCGCCCCACCTGCCCGACCAGCCGCGGGTTCGCCGCGGCGGCGTCGTGCCCCAGCCCGCCGGACACGACGAGCGTGTCGATCGGCCCGGCGAGCGTGTCGAGGCGGGCCTAGCCGCCCAGCTCCAGCCCGGAGTCGCACCGGATGCCCCGGCCCAGCGACGTCGCCACGACGACGCGGTACGGGGGCAGCGCCCCCTGCCGGTTGGCGTGGGCGAACCCGCTCGTCACGCACGCGACGTCGACGAGCTCGACGCCGTCGTAGCCGACGACCACCACCAGCCGCTCGTCCATGGCGACCACCGTAGGACCCGGCGGGCCCCGACAGCGATGAGGACGGGGGCCCGCGGGCGTCGTCAGGACAGGGACCGTGCCGTCCGCCACCGAGGGAGCCCGCCGTGACCGCGACCTACACCTTCGACGTCTTCTCCAGCCTCGACGGCTTCGGCGCCGCCGGGGGCGACTGGACCGGGTACTGGGGCAAGCAGGGCCCGGAACTGCTCGACCACCGCCTGGCCCAGTACTCCGAGGAGCAGCACCTGGTCCTCGGCGCCACCACCTACCGGGCGTTCGCGCGGATGCTGGCGGAGAGCACCGAGGACTCCGACGTGCGCGACCCCTGGGTCACCCGGATGCGGAACCTGCCGGCGACGGTCGTGTCGACCACGCTGGAGGAGCCGCTGGACTGGCCGGACGCGACCGTCGCGCGCGGCGACGCCGTCGACGTGGTCGCCCGCCTCAAGGAGGAGTCCGAGGTGCCGCTGCGCTCGCACGGCAGCCTGGCGATGAACCGGGCGCTCATGGCCGCGGGCCTCGTCGACCGCGTCCAGGTGACGCTCTTCCCCGTCGTCACCGGCCGGACCGGGCTGGAGCCGGTCTTCGGCGGCGCGGCGGACTTCGACCTGGAGCTGCTCGGGAGCCGGATCCTCGACGGCCGCGTGCACGAGCTGGTCTACCGACCGACCCCGCACCGCTGACCCTGCACCGCTGACCGCACGGGAGGAACCACCATGCCGGACCTGATGGTCGACTTCATCACCTCGCTCGACGGCTTCGGCGCCGCCGAGGGCTGGCCGGGCCTGTGGGGCATGGGCGGTCCCGAGTACTTCGCCTGGCTCGGCGAGGACGGCGGGACCGACCACACGCTCCTCATGGGCGCGACGACCTACCGCCTCTTCGCGGAGTTCGCCGGGTCCGGGGAGGAGGACGTGTCGGAGCTGACCGCCCTGGACAAGGTCGTCTTCTCGCGGACGTTGACGGCGCCGCTCACCTGGCCGAACTCGACCCTCGTCGCCGGCGACGCCGTGGAGGCGGTGCGCGCGATGAAGCGGGACGGCACGGCCCCGCTGCGCACCATCGGCAGCCCGAGCCTGTGCCGCTCGCTGCTGGCGGCCGGGCTCGTCGACCGCTACCGGGTGGTCGTGTTCCCCGTCGTCAACGGGGCGACGGGGCGCGACCGGGTCTACGACGGCTGGCCGGACGTCGTGCTGGAGACCGTCGCCTCGCGGACGTTCGACGGGCGGCTGCAGATGCTCGAGTACGTCCCCACGGTCGTCGCGGCGCTCCCCGGAACGCCGCCGGCCGGGCCGTGACCGGTCAGTCGCCGGCGGGGCGCAGGTGCACGACGTCGCCCGCGGCGACGGCGCGCCGGTGGCCGGCGGCGTCGAGCAGCAGGAGGCGCCCGTCGGAGTCGACGTCCTCGGCGATGCCGCTGACCGAGGTGCCGCCGGGGAGCTCGACACGGACCGGGACGCCGAGGCTCTGGCAGCCGGCCCGGTAGTCCGCGCGCAGCCGGGTGGCGTCGGGGTCGCCGCGGCCGGACCGCCACAGCGCCTCGCGCTCGGACAGCCGGGTGAGCAGCGCGACCAGCACCTCGGACCGGTCGACCGGGCGCCCCGCCTCGGCCACCAGCGACGTGGCGCCGGGCTGGTCGGGCGGCGCGGCGTCGACGTTGATGCCGATGCCGACCACCACGGCGGGCCGGGCGGGGTCGGTGACCTCGGCGAGGATGCCGGCGACCTTCCGCGGCCGCTCCCCGACCAGCAGGTCGTTGGGCCACTTCAGCCCGGCGCGCACGCCGGTCACGGCGACGACCGCGTCGAGGGCGGCCAGCCCGGCCAGCAGCGGCAGCCACCCGAACCGGGAGGGGTGCACGCCGGTGGGCCGGAACAGCACGCTCACGGTGAGCCCGGACCCGGGCGGTGACACCCAGCTGCGGGCCAGCCGCCCGCGCCCGGCGTCCTGGTGCTCGGCGACGAGGACCGTGCGGTCCGGGGCGCCGGCCAGGGCCGCCGCGAGCAGGTCGGCGTTGGTGGAGCCGGTGCGCTCGACGACGTCGAGCTGCGCCCACGGGCCGACGAGGGCGGCACGCAGCGCCTCGGCGTCGAGCGGCTGCGCGGTGCGGTTCACGGACCCGGACGCTACCGGCGCGGCCCGTTCCCCGCGGGGTGCGCCGGGGTCGTCGCGGCCGGTGGGCGGCGCCGGTCGCCGGGCGCGCGGGCCGGTCGCCGGGCGCGCGACCCCGCCCGTCCGGCGGTCGGGCCGCGTGCCGCC
>JAPLAT010000378.1 GCA_026393175.1 Pseudonocardiales bacterium | reverse complement strand
GCGCCGCGGGCGAACGAGGTCGGGAAGGTGCCGGAGAAGAAGGCGTTGAGGAAGTCGCGGTGGGCGAACGGGTCGTACCCGACGGCGCGGGCGTCGACGTCGCCGACCGCCCACCCGATGTCGTCGTGGCAGCGCACGTAGGTGGCCCACGACGTCTCCGCCGGGATGGGGCGCAGCCGGCGCAGCGACTGCACCGCCAGCCGGGCGTCCTTCGTGGCGATGCTCGACCACAGCATCACCATGAGCTGGTTGTGGTAGGCGAGCTCGCACTCGGGGCGGTAGCGGTCGCGGCCGTCGACGACGTGGCCGCCCAGGTAGGCGACGAGGTCGTCGGGCGCGACGATCGCCTCGGCCTTGAACGCGACGGCGGGCGCCGCGAGCGTGGTCAGCGCGTGCAGCGCCTGCACGATGTCGTGCACCTCGGGCTGGTTCATGCAGGTGGTGCCCAGCCGCTTGCCCAGGAACGGCACGGCGTCCAGGCGCAGGATCTCCACCCCGCGGTTGGCCAGCCAGAGGATCGTGTCGAGCACGGCGCCGAACACGCCGGGGGTGGTCCAGTCCAGGTCCCACTGGTAGTCGAAGAACGTGGTCCAGACCCACTCGCCCTTCTCCGGCACCCAGGTGAACGACCCCGGCGCCTGGTCGGGGAACACGTCGACGACGGTGCGCTCGTAGGCGTCGGGCATCCGCCGGTCGGGGAAGGAGCGGTAGAACCCGGCGTAGGCGGGGTCCCCGGCGAGCCAGCCCGTCGCCCACGGGTGCTCGCGGGCGGTGTGGTTGAGCACCAGGTCCACGCACAGGCTCATCCCGCGCCCGCGCAGCGCCCCCGCCAGCTCCGACAGGTCGTCCATGGTGCCCAGCCGCGGGTCGACGCGGCGGTAGTCGGCCACGGCGTACCCGCCGTCGTTCGCGCCCTCGCGCGGGGCCAGCAGCGGCATCAGGTGCAGGTAGGTGACGCCCAGCTCGGCGAGGTGGTCGAGCCGGGAGGTGAGCCCGCGCAGGGTGCCGGCGAACCGGTCGGTGTACGCGACGTAGCCGAGCATCCGCTCGTGCTGGTACCAGCGCGGGTCGATCTCGCGGCGGCGGTCCACCTCGCGCAGCTCCGCGGGCCGCTCCGCCGCCGCCCGCAGCGCGAGGCGCAGCAGCGCGTCCACCAGGTCGTCGCCGTCGCCGTAGAGGGCCTCGACCGGCGCGTGGACGTCGGCGAAGCGCAGGTCGAGCCGCGCGAGAAAGGCCACCGCCTCCGACCGGCCCAGCAGCCGGTGGGCCTCGTGCGCCAGCCCCGGCCGGAGCCGCGCGAGCGAGGCCCGCGCCCTGGCACGCCGCTCGCCGTCCCGACGGTTCTCGATCACCGCCCTATCCTGCCAACCGGACGGGGGTGCTGGTACCACCGGCGCCCGGGTGTCGGTGTCCTTCCGGCCGCCGGGGCGCCGCGGCGAGCATCGGGGCATGACGAGCGCGGGGACGGTGCGGGTGCAGGAACCGATCACGGGCGGCGGCGTGCGGCGGGCCGCCCGGCTCGCCGCCGTGCCGCTGGGCTTCGGCGGGCGGGCGGTGGCCGGGTGGGGCAGGCGGCTCGCCGGTGCCGACGGCGACGCCGTGTCGGCCGAGCTGCTGGAGCGCAACGCCGAGCAGCTGTTCGCGGTGCTGGGGCAGCTCAAGGGCGGCGCGATGAAGGTCGGCCAGGCGCTGTCGGTGTACGAGTCGATGATCCCCGCCGAGGTCGCGGAGCCCTATCGGCGCGCGCTGGCGAAGCTGCAGGCCGAGGGGCCCGCCCTGCCGGTCGCCCAGGTGCACCGGGTGCTCGACGCCCAGCTCGGCACGGGCTGGCGGCAGCGGGTGCGCGAGCTCGACGACGTCCCGGCCGCCGCGGCCAGCGTGGGCCAGGTGCACCGCGCGGTGTGGCACGACGGGCGCGAGGTCGCGGTGAAGGTGCAGTACCCCGGGGCCGGGGACGCGCTCGCCGCGGACCTGCGGCTGCTGGAGCGCTTCTCCTCGCTGCTCACCGTCGTCGTCCCGGAGCTGGACGCCCGCGCGGTCACCCGGGAGCTGCGCGAGCGGATGCTCGGCGAGCTCGACTACCGCACCGAGGCCGCGCACCAGCGCGCGTTCGCCGCGGCGTTCCCCGGCGGCGACGTCCGCGTGGCCCGGGTGCTCGCGGCCGCGCCGCAGGTGCTGGTCTCCGAGTGGCTCGACGGCGAGCCGCTGGGCCGCCTGCTCGGCGCGCCCGCGGCCGGGCCGGACGAGCAGGGGCGCCGCGACCACGTCGCGCAGGTGCTGGCGGAGACGATGTTCTCCACCCCCGCCCTGATCGGGCGGATGCACGCCGACCCGCACCCGGGCAACGTCATGCTGCTGCGCGACGGCGCGCTCGGCCTGGTCGACTTCGGCGCGGTCGCCGAGCTGCCCGACGGGATCCCGCCGGTGCTCGGCCGGATCCTGCGGCACGTCGCCGACGGCGACGCGGACGCGGCCGTCGCGCTCATGCGGGCGGAGGGCTTCGTCGCCCGCGACGTCCCCGCGGCCGACGTGCTGCGCTGGATCGGCGGCCTCGCCGACCCGCTGCGCGCGCCCGCGTTCCGGTTCCACCGCACGTGGATGGCGCGCCAGGGCGCGCGGGTGGCCGACGTCCGCGGCCGGGCCTACCAGCAGACCGGCCGTGCGCTCAGCCTGCCGCCGCAGCACCTGCTCGTGCTGCGGGTGCTGTCGGGATGGATGAACGTGCTCGCCCAGCTCGACGTGACCGTGGCCGCGCGGGGCCTCGCCGAGCGGTGGCTGCCCGGGTTCGCGCCCTGACCGCGGGCGCGGGGTTCAGAGGTCGACGCCGATCGTCAGCGCCGC
>JAPLAT010000165.1 GCA_026393175.1 Pseudonocardiales bacterium | reverse complement strand
CTCCCGCTCCGGAGTCCCGGTCGCGACCTTCACCGTCGCGGCCAACCGGCGCCGGCTCAACCGAGGCACCGGCCGCTGGGTCGACCTGCCCGCGGTGTTCCACCGGGTGGTGTGCTTCAACGGCCTGGCCGAGAACGTCGCGGCCAGCCTGGACAAGGGCGCCACCGTCGCGGTCACCGGCGAGTTCGCCGACGACTCCTTCAAGCGCGACGACGGCAGCACCGTGCGCCGGGTCCAGATCGAGGCCGCCGACGTCGCCGCGAGCCTGCGCTACGCGAGCGCCACCCTGGTCAAGAACTCCCGCACCGGCCCCGACACCGCCACCGAGCCCGGCGACGGCGAGCGCACCGATCGCGACACCGGCGGCCAGCCGGCCGAGGACGACCGGCCCGCGCTGGAGCTCGTCGGATCCGACTGACCCCACCGCCGGCGGGCCCGGACCCTCCGGTCCGGGCCCGTCGCCGTCTCGCGTCCGTTTACCGTCCGGTCGCGTCCCTTCCGCTGGCGGATGTGGTGGCGCTGTCGCTCCTCGCGTCGGTGGCGCACCGTGCCCGCCACCCGCGGTCGCGCGCCGGCCACGCACTGACCGCGCGCGGGCGGCACGGTCGCGGCGCGGCCACCCGGAGCGGCGGGCTGCTCCCGGTGCCCCGACGCGAGGAGAACGACCATGACCCACACTGCACCCGGCCACATCCCGCACCGACATCCCGCTCCGCAGGCGCAGCCCGACAGCCCGGGGACACGGGCGCTCGCTGCGGCCGCGGTGCGGGCCGCGGCCGCGGGATGGGCGGTGTTCCCGGTGCGGCCACGCGGCAAGACCCCGGCCGTGCGAGGCTGGGAGGACACCGCCACGCTCGACCCCGACCGGATCCTCGCGTGGTGGGCCAGCGCCGCCTGGAACATCGGGATCGCGGCCGGCCGCTCCGGGCTGCTCGTGGTCGACCTCGACGTCCCCGCCCCCGGCCCGCACCCAGCCGCCGCGGCGGCCCGCGGGACGGACGTGCTGCGCAGGCTCGCCGCCGACGCCGATGCCGCGCCCGCGTGGGACACCTTCACGGTCGCCACCCCGTCCGGGGGACGGCACCTGTACTTCCGCCAGCCCGACGGCGCCGGACTGCGCAACACCCAGGGCGCGCTCGGCCCGCTGATCGACACCCGCGGCCACGGCGGATACGTCCTGGCCGCCGGATCCCGCGGACCCGGCACCCGCCGGTACCGCATCCTGCGTGACGTCCCGGTCGCCCCGCTGCCCGCATGGCTGCACGACGCCCTCACCACAACCCCGGTGCCGCCGCCCCCCACCGGCGATCCGGTCCTTGCCGGTGACCAGCCCGGCCCGCAGGCCGGGGTCGACAGTGCGGCGCCGAACGTGTCCGCGGCGCGGGTCGAGGCGTACCTGCGCGCGGTCGTCGACGGCGAGTCCCGGGCCGTCACCGACGCGCCGGTCGGCACCCGGCACAGCACCCTGCTGCGCGCCGCCCGCCGGCTCGGGCAATGGGTCGGCAGCGGCGCCCTCACCGGTGCCGACGTGCGGACGGTCCTCACCGCGGCGGCGCGCGGCTACGTCGGCGTCGACGGCTACACCGCCCAGCAGGTCGAACGCGACATCACCGACGGACTCGCCTACGGCGCGGCCCGCCCCCGCCACATCGACGACCTCCCCGACCGGCCCGCCGCCCACCGGTCCGACACCGGCAGGTAGCCGCCCTCCCGGATGCAGCGGCGCGGGGCCAGTCAGTCCAGCACACCGCGGCGGGGCGGGCGACCCATCGGCGGGGCCCCGGTCCGAGACGGTGCCGCGGGCCTCGCTGCGCTCGGACGCCTCCGGCGTCGCCACCGCTCGGAGGAGCCCCACCACCCGGGTCGTCCCTGCGGGACTCCGCCCCGGCGCGCCGATCTCGGGCCCCGTCACGCCACCACTCACCCGGGAGCCCGCCATGCCGAGCCACCGCCCCTTCCGTCCCCAGCCCGTCACGCGCTGCGCCGCGGCGCCGCCCTGCTGCTCGTGTTGTCCGCCGCCGCGGTCCTCGCCAACTTCGGCTGGACCAGCACCTACAAGCCCGACCCCGCCGGCCACCGACCCCGACACCGCAACCGGGACGACACACCCGGCGGCCAGGAGCCCTGCAGCCGGCATGGCGCCGGCGAGACCGCCGGCTCGGACACCACGCGGATCGGGGCTGACCGGCCCGCGCACCGCCCACCCGACTCCGACGGCGCCGACTCCGACGGCGCCGTCGCGGGCGGCAACACCACGCCCGACCCCGGACCGGACGGCGAGGTGAGCGGCGTGGCGGCCACGGGTACGGCGAGCCCGGCTCCGCCGCCGACGTTGTCGACGAGCAGACGGCGGCCGCGCATTGGTTCGTCACCGCCGCACTGGACGGCCGCCTCGGCGACGCCCACCAGCAGGCGGCGCAGACCGCGGTAACGGTCGCGATCGAGCACGGGTTCGTTGACGACCCCACACGGTTGCCGAGGCGCTGGTCGTGTTCCTGCACCCCGACCACCGCTGATCGACCGGTGGGGGTGTCGGGCCGGCCGGCACCCCCACCGGTGCGCTCCGCAGCCGCCGCGCTGCGACGGTGGACGCGCAGTCCCGGTGGGCACCCACGCCGTCGGCCGCGCCGTGGTGGCGTTCGCCGTGGTCACCTTTCCGGTGGTCGCCTTCCCCGTGGTCGTCGACCGCGGATCGTTGCCGTCCCGACGGTTCCGGACGGGGTCGTTGCCGAGGTCACGAGGTCAGGTGGCGGCCGGTGTGGGGGGGCGGGCCTCCAGCGCCCGGCACCGATGGATCGCCCCGAGGGTCAGCACACCGGGGCGGGGCGAGCGGCGATGAACCCGGGCCCGCCCGACCGGGTGGGACGAGCCTCGCTGCGCTCGGACGCCTGACGGCGTTCCCACCCGGTCGGACGAGCCCAGAACCCCCGCC
>JAPLAT010000383.1 GCA_026393175.1 Pseudonocardiales bacterium | reverse complement strand
GGCTCGATCCCGTTGCGCACCCGGCCGTCCGGGTCGTACGCGAGCCCCTCGGCCTGGAACCCCGGCTGGGCATCGGTGAACCCCAGGTCGACGACCACCTCGGGGCGCGTCCCCGGCCGGACGGGCGGCGCCGTCCCGGTGAGGTGCAGCCACACCGTCCCCCACGGCCTGCCCCACGCCGACCCGGGCGGCAGGGGGGTGAACTCCTGCCGCACCGCCTCGGCGAACGGGACGGGCTCGCCGGGCGCCGTCCACGCGGTGACGGTCAGCGGCACCCGCTCCCGGTACAGGGCCGGGACGACCCGCTCCCGGACGAACCGCTCGATCCGCCGTTCCACCAGCGCGCTGTCGTCGTGCACGGGGCCACCCTCCCACCCCGTTGCAGCAAAGCCACTTTAACGCAAGCACGTTGCGTGAAAGTGGCTTTGCTGCGACGGGGGGTCAGGCGCCCGCCACCAGCCCCACCGCCAGTGCCCCCATGACCAGCGCGATCGACCCGTCCAGCACCCGCCACGCCCCCGGCCGGGCGAACACCGGCCGCAGCAGGCCCGCCCCGTAACCCAGGACGAGGAACCACACCGTGCTGGCCACCACCGCCCCCGCCGCGAACCACCAGCGCGCCCCGCCCCAGGTGCCCGACAACCCGCCGAGCAGCACGACGGTGTCGAGGTAGACGTGCGGGTTGAGCCAGGTCAGGGCGAGCGCGGTGGCGACGGCCGCGGCCGGGCCTGCCGCCGCGCTGCCCGGTACGAGCACCCCGGGCCGCAGCGCGCGACGGGCCGCGAGCACCGCGTAGACCAGCAGGAACGCCGCCCCGCCGAGCCGGACGGCCGTCACCGCGGCGGGGAAGCGGCTCACCAGCACGCCCGCCCCGGCCACCCCCGCCACGATGAGGACGGCGTCGGAGAGCACGCACACCGCCGCCACGGGCGCGACGTGCCGCCCTGCCAGTCCCTGGCGCAGCAGGAACGCGTTCTGCGCCCCGATCGCGACGATGAGCGACAGGCCGAGGGCGAAGCCGGAGAGGGTGGCGGTGAGGGGCACGGTGCCGACGGTAGGAGCGGGACGGATCGACGGTCCAGCTCAGGAATCTGCAGCTGCGTAAGATCTGCTTCATGCAGCTCGACCAGCTCCGCGCGCTGTCGGTCACGGTTGCCGAGGGGTCGCTGGAAGGCGCAGCCCGGGTCCTGCACGTCACGCCCTCGGCGGTGAGCCAGCGGCTGCGGGCGCTGGAGTCCGCGGCCGGGCGGGTGCTGCTGGTGCGCGGGCGGCCGGCCCGGGTCACGGAGGCGGGCGCGGCGGTGCTGCGGCTGGCGCGGCAGGTGGAGACCCTCGTCGCCGACACGACCGCCCAGCTGGGCGCCGAGCCGGGCGCCGACCGGGCCCCCGTGCTGCCGCTGGCCGTCAACGCCGACTCCCTCGCCACCTGGTTCCTCCCCGCGCTGGCCCCGCTGGCCGGCGACGTCGCCTTCGACCTGCACCGGGCCGACCAGGCCGTCACGAGCGCGCTGCTGCGCGACGGCACCGTCGTCGCCGCCGTCACGGCCGACGCCGAGCCCGTCGCCGGCTGCCGCGCCGTCCGGCTCGGGGCGATGCGCTACCGGCCCGCCGCGACGCCGTCCTTCGTGGAGCGCTGGTTCGCGGGCGGCGTCGACCGGGCCGCGCTGGAGCGGGCGCC
>JAPLAT010000489.1 GCA_026393175.1 Pseudonocardiales bacterium | reverse complement strand
GGCATCCCCGTGCTGTTCGACACCCTGCACCACAGCATCCGCAACGACGGCGAGACGCCGCTGCGCGGGCTCGACCTCGCGATGGCCACGTGGGGACCGGCCGACGGCACCCCCATGGTCGACTACTCGACGCAGGACCCTGCCCGGCGGACCGGCGCGCACGCCGTGACGCTGGACGTCGAGCACTTCCGCAGCTTCGTCCGCCGGCTGCGGCGGCGGGACGTCGACGTCATGCTGGAGACAAGAACAAGGAGGCGAGCGCGCTGCAGGCCCGCGTGGTGCTCGACGAGCTGGCCGATGGGGACGCCGGGGGAGGGTGAGGGGCGTATCCGTCGGCGGCCGGCGGGGTAGCCCAGGGACATGACCCGACTGCGCGCAGGTCTGCACCGCCTGCGCCGACGCCTGCCTGGCCGAGGACTCCGTCGCCGACATGGTCCGCTGCATCCGCCTCGACCTGGACTGCGCCGACGTCTGCACGGCGACCGGCAGGGTCCTGTCCCGCCAGACCGCCTACGACGCGGCCCTCACCCGGGCCGTCCTCGAGGCCTGCGCGACGGCCTGCCGCACCTGCGGTGACGAGTGCGCCGCCCACGGCGAGCGGGGCATGGAGCACTGCCGCGTGTGCGCCGAGGCGTGCCGCCGGTGCGAGCAGGCCTGCCGGGCCCTGCTGTCCGCGGCGGGCTGACCGGCCCGCGGACGGTCGACGACGCCCACCGCCTAGCGCAGCACCGGCCGGAGGGCGTCGGCGACGTCGCGGGGGAACTCCTCGTGGACGAAGAGCTTGCCCCGCTCGACGACGTGGAGATCGGCGGGCCCGCCGAACCCGGCGACCATCTCCCGCGCCCACGGCAGGGGGAAGAAGGGGTCGTCGGCGCCCCAGACGAGCCGCACCGGGACGGTGATGCGGGCGTGGAGGTCGGCCAGCCCGGCGAAGGAGCGGAGGTCGAACCTGCGGCCGAACTGCCCCGCGGCCCACCGCCGGTCCGGATCCTCGGCCAGCGGGCGGAGGAAGAGCTCGGCGAACTCGCCGTCGATGAGATCGCGGTCCTGGAAGCAGTCGCCCAGCAGGAACCGGTTGCGGCGCAGCCGCGGGGCGTTCACCGCGGCCGCCAGGATGCGCTCGAAGCCGGGGAGCCCGCGGAGGGACAGGAAGAGGCGGAAGCGCCAGTGCGCGCCGCGGGGCTGCTCGGTGTCGACCAGTCCCCACGCGCGCACCCTCGGGTCGCCCGCGAGGGCGTAGCGGGCGATGAGCCCTCCGCTGTCATGGCCCACGACCGCGACGTCGGTCAGCCCCAGCTCGTCCACCACGCGGCGCACCGCGGCCGCGTGCCGGTCGAGGTCGATGCGGGCGGTGCGGTCGAAACGGCTGTCGCCGGCTCCCACGAGGTCGACGAGGTGGCACCGCACGTCGCCGGCGAGGTGGGGGAGCAGCCCGCGGAAGGTGGCCCCGCTCACGGGCCACCCGTGCACGAAGAGCACGTCACGGCCCTCCCCGACGGTGCGGACGGCGACCTCGCCGTCGGGCACGCCGACGAAGCGGGTGGGTGGGGAGCGGAAGAGCCGGACGGTCTCGGCCCTGGTCGGTGCGGGCATGACCTGCCTCTCGGAGCGGACGGGAACGTGGCGCCGAGGGTGGCGTCCGGGCACCGCGGGCCGCAACGACGTCAGGAGGTAAGCGCGGGCGACGGGGCCGACGGGCGTCCGGCGATGACCTCCGCGGGTAGTCGTGTCCCGGGTGCAGGGGCGCTACCGTCGGGCCGGCCGACGACCGGGGGAGGTGCCGTGGCCCGCCCGACGCCGCCCGGCGACCGCGACGCCCTCTTCCCCGCGCTGCTGCGGCACTGGCGGTCGCGGCGCGGCCTGAGCCAGCTCGACCTGGCGGTGACCGCGGACGTCTCCGTGCGGCACGTCAGCTTCCTGGAGACCGGCCGCTCGTCGCCCAGCGAGGAGATGGTCCTGCGGCTCTCGTCGGCACTGGGCGTCCCGCTCCGGCACACGAACGCGCTGCTGCGGGCCGCGGGGCACCGGCCGAGGTACCCGGAGAGCGCGCCGGGCGACGACCTCCCGACCCCGGTGCGGTCGGCCCTGGAGACGATGAAGGCCCACCACGAGCCGTACCCGCTGCTCGTCGTCGACCGCACGTACCGGGTGATCGACGCCAACCAGGGGGCGCGGACCCTCCTGGGCAGCCTGCTGCCCGGCCCGGGATCCGGTGGACGGGAGCCGAACCTGGCGCGCCTCGTGTTCGAGCAGGCCGGCGTCGACCTGATCGCCAACCACGCGGCGGTCGCCAGGGAGCTGCTCTGGCGGATCCACCGGGAGGTGCTCGCCGACCCCGGCAACGAGGCGCTGCGGACCCTCCTGGACGGGTGCGCGGCATCGGGGGTCGTCGAGGAGGACTGGCGGGCCCCCGACCTGACCGAGCCCTCGGCGCCCGGCCTGCTCCTGCAGCTGCGACAGGGGGACGCGGTGCTGTCGTTCCTCGTCGTGGTGAGCCTGCTCCAGGCGCCCTTCGAGGTGGCGCTGGAGGACCTGCGCATCGAGTCCTGGTACCCGGCCGACGAGGCGACGGCACGCGCGTACGCCTCGGCGGGGTCGCCCGTTCCGGACCCGTGAGGCCGCCGGATAGGCTCCCGGAAATGCCCGTCCTCGACGACCGGACGCCCGGCACCTCCCGTGCCCGACGCGTCGCCGCGCAGCTCGCCGTGGTCGTCGCGACGACCTTCCTGCTGGGTGTCCTCACGTTCTTCGCGCAGGGCTTCCTGCCCGGCCCGCTGCAGTCGTTCGCGAACTCCGCCAGCGGCTGGACCCTGGTCACGGCGGTCACCGTGTGGGCGCTGCGCCCGGCGCCGGCGTTCGCGGCCGTGCTCGGCGCCGTCGGCTTCGTGCTCCTCACCGTCGGCTACGCGACGGCCGCCGCGTGGCAGGGCCTGTACTACGACCCGCGGTTGTTCTCCGCGGTCGGTCTCGTCGTGGGCCCCTTCGTCGGGCTGGCCGCGGCGTGGTTGCACCGCCCCGGGTGGCCCGCCGCCGCGGGCGCGGCCCTGCTGGCCGGCATCGGGATCGGCGAGTCCGTCTACGGCCTGGTGTACGTGTCCGCGACGACCAGCCCGGTGTACTGGGTGGTCGTCGGCGTCCTCGGCCTGGTCCTGCTCGTCCACACGGCGGTCCGCCGGTCCGGCGGGCCGGCTCCCGCGGCCGCGGCGGTCGCCGGGTGCGCCGCCGTCGCGACGGCGTTCGTGCTGGCGTACAGCAGCCTGTGACCGCCGGTCGCCCGCCGGGACCGGGCGGGTCACGGGCGCGGCGCGCGCCGGCGGACGGGCTCGGCGTCCGTCGTGATCTCCCGTGGGCGGGCGACCCGTCGCGCCGGCGTGCCCGCCCACGACCCGGTCAGCCGCGGAGACCGAGCGCGCCGGGGTTGAGCACGCCGTCCGGGTCGACGACGTCCTTGAGCTGTCCGAGCAGGTCCCAGGTCGGTGTGCCGGCCAGCGCCTCCCGGTAGGGGTAGAACTTGCCGATCTGGATGTGCGCCGACCCCGTCCCGCGCAGCCGCTCCACCATGCGCGCCCGCAGGTCCAGCGCCGCGTCCCGGGCGTCGGGGTGCGGGTCCGACGCGGCGAGCCGGTCGCGGTCCGCCGCGCGGGTGTTGGCGAGCCGGTAGGGGCTGGGCCGGTCGGGCCAGTAGATCAGCGGCTCGACGCCGAACACGTGCCGCATGACCAGGAAGTTGTGGGCCACGCGCAGGTCGTGCGCGGCGATGACGTCGGCGTTCTCCGCCCAGAACCCCCGCAGGACGCGCAGCGCCTCGGCCGCGCGCGACAGCGGGAACAGCGCGTTGCTGGGCACGGTGCTGTCGTCGCGCGGGCCCACCATGAGCGGGTGGATCGGCTGGAACGGGGCGTGCCGCATCCCGATCGCGATCGCCGTCGACACCCGCCGCCCGCCGCCGGCCCGCGCGATCCGCGCCAGCCGCCGGGCGCCGCGGTCGGCGGCCGCGGAGTCCGGCGTGTCGACGGCGTACGCGAGCAGGTT
>JAPLAT010000652.1 GCA_026393175.1 Pseudonocardiales bacterium | reverse complement strand
CGCCGTGGCCGCGCTGCGCACGGGCGCGGGCGGCCCGCCCGCCGGCGCGCGGGGCCTGGTCGTCGCCGGCTCGCACGTCGGGCTCACCACCCGCCAGCTCGACCGGCTGCGCGCCGGCGGCGCGACCGCGGAGCTGGAGCTCGACGTGCCGACCCTGCTGCGCGACGGGGGCACCGCGCGCGTCGGGGCCGTGGCCGACCGCGCGGTCGCGCTGCTCGCCGACCCCTCCCCCGGTCCGGACGTCGTGCTGCGCACCAGCCGCGCCCTGGTCACCGGCGCCGACGCCGAGGCCAGCCTGGCCGTCGCCCGGACCGTCAGCGCCGCGCTGGTCACCGCCGTGCGGCACGTCGTGGAGCGGGTGCGGCCGGCGTTCGTGCTGGCCAAGGGCGGCATCACCGCGTCCGACACCGCCACCGGGGCGCTGGGCATCCGCCGGGCCTGGTCGCGGGGCACGCTGCTGCCGGGCATCGTCTCGCTGTGGGAGCCGGTGGGCGGCCCGGCCGCCGGTGTCCCGTTCGTCGTGTTCGCCGGCAACGTCGGCGACGACGACGCCCTCGTCCGCGCCGTCGCCGTGCTCCACGGCCGGTGAGCAACCACCCCGACCGGAGGTCCACCGTGTCCGACCGCCCCCGCGTCGCCGTCGTCGGTCTGGGGTCCATGGGCCTGCCGATGGCGACCCGCCTGGCCGCCACCCTGCCGGTCACCGGCTCCGACCCGGCGCCGCCGCGCCGCGACCTCGCCGACCGGGCCGGGATCGGCACCGCCGCGACCCCCGGGGCCGCCGCCCGCGACGCCGACGTCGTCCTGCTCGCGGTGCGGGACCAGGCGCAGGTCGACGCCGCGCTGTTCGGCCCCGACGGAGTGACCGCCACCCTCCGCCCGGGCGCGACGGTGATCCTCACCAGCACCGTGGGCCCGGACGCCGCGCGCACGACGGCGGCCCGCCTCGGGGGCGGCGGCCACCTGCTCGTCGACGCCCCGGTGAGCGGCGGCCCGGCCCGCGCCGGGGCCGGTGACCTGCTCGTCGTCGTCGGGGCGGGCGGGCCCGCCCTGGAGGCCGCCCGGCCGGTGCTCGACCTGCTCCTGGGCCGCGGCGCCGCCGGGTCGTTCATGTTCGCCGACCGCGGGCCGCGGATGGTGCAGGCCTACACCGGCGGCGCCGAGGTGCGGTCGCGGGTGGACATCTTCGTCAAGGACCTCGGCATCGTCTCCGGCGCGGGCCGTGACGCGCACGTGCCGCTCCCGCTGGCCGCCGCCGCGCAGCAGCTGTTCCTGCTGGCGGAGGCGGCCGGGCTGGGCGCGGCCGACGACTCCAGCGTCGTCACGCTGCTCTCCCCGCCGGGCTCAGCCCGCGGCGAGCAGGTCGGGGAGGGATGAGCGCAGGATCTCCTCGAAGTCGCGGTCCGCGCGCAGCCCCAGCGCCTCGGCCCGGGTGCCGTCCACCCGCGCGGGCCAGCTGCCGACGATCCGCTCGATCCCGGCGTCGCGGTCCCAGCCCACCAGGGCCGCGGCCGCCGGGCCGACGACCCGGCCCAGGGTGTCGACCATCTCCCGCACGGTCACCGACACCCCCGGCAGGTTGACCGAGCGCCGGGGCCCGACCGCCGCCGTGCCGATCTCCGCCCCGGTGACCAGCGCGTCGACGGCGCGGGCCGGGGAGGTCAGCCACACCGTCGTGCCCGGCGGGACGGGGCAGGTGGCCTGCTCGCCGCGGACGGGCTCGCGGACGATCCCGGACAGGAACGACGAGGCCGCGCGGTTCGGCCGGCCGGGCCGCACGCAGACCGTCGGCAGCCGCAGCGCCCGGCCGTCGACGAAGCCGCGGCGGGTGCAGTCGGCGAGCAGCAGCTCGGCCGCGGCCTTCTGCGCGCCGTAGGACGAGGCCGGGTGCAGCGGGGTCGTGTCGTCGACCAGCGCGGGCAGGTCGCCCCCGTAGACGGCCAGCGAGCTGGCCAGCACGACGACCGGGCCGTTCCCCGCCGCGCGGCAGGCGTCCAGCAGCAGCCGGGTGCCGTCGAGGTTGACCCGGACCCCGAGGTCGTAGTCGGCCTCCGCCTCGCCGCTGACCACCGCCGCGAGGTGCAGCACGACCCCGGTGCCCGGGGTCACGACGGAGCGCAGGAACCCCGGGTCGGCCACGTCGCCGACCGCCGCCGTCGCGCGCGGGTCGGCGAGCGCCGGCGGGTCGACCGCGTCCACGGCGAGGACCTCGTGCACCTCGGCGGGCCGCCCGTCCGGTCCGCGCAGCGCGCCCCGGCGCAGGATCTCCCCCACCACCTTCCGGCCGAGGAACCCCGCCGCGCCGGTGACGACCACCT
>JAPLAT010000694.1 GCA_026393175.1 Pseudonocardiales bacterium | reverse complement strand
GGGCGCAGCAGGTTCTGCATCCGCAGCTGCGCGGGATCACGGCCCAGGTCGTGGGCCAGCACGTCCACCAGGCGTTCCACCAGGTACGACGCCTCGGTCACGCGGAAGGAGCAGGCGTAGGCGACCCCGCCGGGCGCCTTGTTCGTGTACACCCCGGTGACGTGGCAGTGCGCCGCGGGTACGGCGTAGGAGCCGGTGAAGACGTGGAAGAACCCGGCCGGGAACTTCGAGGGCTGCGCGGTGGCGTTGAACGCCCCGTGGTCGGCGAGCACCCGCACCCGCAGGCCGACGATCCGCCCGTCCGCGGTGGCCGCGATCTCCCCGCGCATGTGGTAGTCCCGGGCGAACGAGGTGCTCATGAGGTTCTCCGAGCGGTCCTCAGTCCACTTCACCGGCGCCCCCGTCACCTGCGTCGCGACCACCGCGCACAGGTAGCCCGGGTACAGCCCGACCTTGTTGCCGAACCCGCCGCCGATGTCCGGCGCGACCACCCGGATCCGGTGCTCCGGGATGCCGACGACCGAGGCGAGCAGCGCCCGGTGCGCGTGCGGGGCCTGCGTGGTGGCGTGCACGGTGAGCTTCCCGGCGACCGGGTCGAGGTCGGCCACGATGCCGCAGGTCTCCAGCGGCGCCGGGTGCACGCGCGGGTAGAGCAGGTCGCAGGCGCTGACGTGGTCGGCCGTCGCGAAGGCCGCGTCGGTGGCGGCCGCGTCGCCGGACTCCCAGTCGAAGACCCGGTTGTCGCTGCGGCCGGCGATCTCGTCGCGCACGAGCGGGGCGCCGTCGTCCAGTGCCCGCCGCGCGTCGACCACGGGGGGCAGCGGCTCGTACTCGACGTCGATGAGCGCCAGCGCGTCGCGGGCGGCGTACCGGTTCTCCGCGACGACGAACGCCACCTCCTGGCCCTGGTAGCGCACCTTGTCCGTGGCCAGCACCGGCGCCACGTCGTGCGAGAGCGTCGGCACCCACCCCAGCCCCCGCTCGGCGAGCAGCGCCCCGGTCAGCACCGCGCGGACCAGCGGGTGCGCCTCCGCGGCGGAGGTGTCGACCGCGACGATCCGGGCGTGCGCGTGCGGGCTGCGCAGCACCGCGCCGTGCAGCATCCCGGGCAGCTGCACGTCGTCGACGAACCGGCCGCGCCCGCGCACGAACCGGGCGTCCTCCCGGCGCCGCATCCGGCCGTGCCCCACCGGGTCCGGGCACCGGCCGGTCACGGCGCCGCCCCGCCGTCGCCGCGCGCCGTGCCGACGCCCGCTCCGCCCCCGCGCCGCGAGGCGAGCCGGATCGCGCGCACGATGTTCTCGTAGCCGGTGCAGCGGCAGGTCACCCCCGAGATCGCCTCGCGGATCTCCGCGTCGGACGGGTCGGGCCGGTGGTCGAGCAGCCAGCGCGCGGTGAGCAGCATCGCCGGGGTGCAGAACCCGCACTGCAGGCCGTGCTCCTCGACGAACGCCTCCTGCACCGGGTCCAGCCCGCGCGGCCCCGCCAGCCCCTCGACCGTGCGGACCCGCCGCCCGCCCGCCATCGCGGCGAGGACCGTGCACGACTTCACCGGCACGTCGTCCATCCAGACCACGCACGCCCCGCAGTTCGACGTGTCGCAGCCCCAGTGCGTGCCGGTCAGCCCCAGCTCGTCGCGCAGCAGGTGCACGAGCAGCAGCCGGGGCTCGATCAGCCGGGTGTGCTCCCGCCCGTTGACGACGAGCGTCACCTCCATCACGCCGCCACCGCGCCCGCCCCGGCCCGCGCCGCCGCGCGCCGCAGCGCCCGGACCGTGAGCTCGCCCGCGAGGTGGCGCTTGTAGTCCACCGGGCCGCGCTGGTCCGCCGACGGCCGGCAGTGGGCGGCCGCCAGCGCCCCGGCCTCGGCGAAGGCGGCGTCGGTGGCCGGGCCCCCGCGCAGGTGCTCCTCCGCCTCCGCCGCGACGAAGCCGCGCGCGCCGACGGCGGTGAGCCCGATGCCGACCTCCGCGACCCTCCCGTCGACGACCCGCAGCGCCGCCGCGGCCGCCGCGACCGCCCAGTCCCCGGCGCGGCGGTCGACCTTCACGTACGCGCTGCCCGTGCTCCACAGCGGCACGCGCAGCTCCAGCAGCAGCTCCGCAGGGCCGACGACCGTCTCGTACGGGCCGGTGAAGAACTCCCGGACCGGCACCGTCCGCACCGACTCCCCGTCGCCGATCACGGCCTCCGCGCGCAGCGCGGCGAACGCCCCGGACAGGTCCTCCGACGGGTCGGCCTGGCAGACCGAGCCGCCCACGGTGCCGCGGTTGCGGACGATCGGGTCGGCGATCACGCGCTCGGCGTCGTGCAGCACCGGGACCAGCTCCCCGACCTCCGGCGACGCGAGCAGCTCGGCGTGGCGCACCATCGCCCCCAGCCGCAGCACCCCCGCCTCGACGCCGATCCCGCCGAGCTCGGACAGGTCGTTGATGTCGATCAGCACCTCGGGCTGCGCGAGGCGCAGCTTCATCATCGGGATCAGGCTGTGGCCACCCGCGACGACGCGGGCCCCCTGGCCGTGGCGCGCCAGCAGTGCCACGGCGTCCGCGACGCTCGTGGCCCGCCGGTACTCGAACTGCGCTGGGACCTGCATCTCACTCCCCGCCGGTCGGTCCGCCCATGGTGGTCGCGGCCCCACCCCCCGACAAGAGCTCTTAACCCTTCACTTAGGACGACCGGACGTGGGCGCCCCGCCGGGTGCAGCATGTCGGCCTCACGCACGTGTGTGACGTGCGCCACCGGGAAGCGAGGCGACCAGGATGTCGAGCGGGGGCGGCGAGCGCCGCATGTTCGAGCTCATCGAGGGCGCGCCGAGGACCGGGCGCAGCCCGACGATCTGGGCCTGGCCGCAGATCACCGAGTACCTCAAGGTGGCCGCGCAGCCCGTCGCCGGGCCGTGGCCGCCGCACCAGGAGCCGCGCCCGGATCCCGCCGACGAGGCGGGCCCGGTCGCGATCGTCGAACCCGACCGGCCGCAGGCGCCCCCGTACCGCCGGCCCCGGCCCCGGCTCTAGGGAGGCAGGCCCGTGTACCCGTCCCGCTTCCGCTACGCGGCCCCGCGCTCGCTCGACGAGGCCCGCGCGCTGCTCGTCGAGCACGGCGACGACGCCAAGGTCCTGGCCGGCGGCCAGAGCCTCGTCCCGCTGCTCAAGCTGCGGTTCGCCGCGCCGGCCCTGCTCGTCGACATCACCCGGGTGCCCGGCCTCGGCCACCACCGCGAGGACGCCGACGGCACGCTGCGCGTCGGCGCGCTGTGCCGCCACGTCGACCTGGAGCGCTCGGCCCTGCTGGCCACGACGCACCCGCTGATGGCCTCGGCCGCGCCGCTGATCGCCGACCCGATCGTCCGCAACCGCGGCACGCTCGTGGGGTCGCTGTGCCACGCCGACCCGCAGGGCGACTGGGCCTCCGTGCTGCTCGCCCTGGGCGGGCACGTCGTGGCCGAGGGCCCGGCAGGCCGGCGCACGGTCCCGGCCACCGAGCTCGCCACGGGCCCGTTCCAGAACACGCTGCGGCCCGGGGAGATCGCCGTCGAGGCCGTGGTGCCCGCGCCCGTCGGCCCGCGCGGGGGCTGCTACCTGAAGCTGGAGCGCCGGGTCGGCGACTTCGCCACGGTCGGCGTCGCCGTGGCGCTGGAGACCCGGGACGGGCGCGTCGCCCGGGCCGGGATCGCGCTGACCGGCGTGGGCCCGGAGAACATCCTGGTCACCGCGGCAGCGGAGGCGCTCGTCGGCCGGGAGCTGACCGAGGAGTCGGTGGACGAGGCCGCGGGACTCGCCGCCGAGGCCGCGCGGCCCCGCAGCGATCACCGCGGCAGCGCCGCGTACAAGCGCCACGTCGTGGCGACGTTCGTGCGCCGCGGGCTGGCCCGCAGCGCCGCACCGACCGGCGGGAGGGCGGCCGCATGACCTACGGCAGCACGGGGACCAGCGAGGTGCGGGAGACCCGCGCCGGTGAGCTGCGGATCAGCCTGACCGTCAACGGCGAGCGCCGGGTGGTGGAGGTCGAGCCGCGGCTGCTGCTCGCCCACCTGCTCCGCGAGGGCCTCGCCCTGCGCGGCACCCACCTGGGCTGCGACACGACCAGCTGCGGGGCGTGCACGGTGCTCGTCGACGGCGAGCCGGTGAAGTCCTGCACGGTGCTCGCCGTCCAGGGCGACGGGCGGGAGGTCACGACGGTCGAGGGGCTGGGAACGCCCAGCGAGCTCGACCCGGTGCAGGAGGGGTTCTCGCGCGAGCACGGCCTGCAGTGCGGGTTCTGCACGCCCGGGATGATGCTCACCGCCCGGGCGCTGCTGGACCGCCGTCCCGACCCGTCCGAGGAGGACGTGCGCTGGGCGCTGTCCGGGAACCTCTGCCGCTGCACGGGCTACCAGAACATCGTCAAGGCGGTCCTCTGGGCAGCCGACAAGGAGCGATCGTGACGGCCCTGGACGAGATCAGGATCGGCGGGCTGGGCGCGAGCCGCCAGCGCGTCGAGGACGCCCGCTTCGTGCGCGGCCGGGGCAACTACACCGACGACATCGTGCTGCCCGGCATGCTGCACATGGAGATCCTGCGCAGCCCGCTCGCTCACGCCCGGATCACGAGCATCGACACCTCGAAGGCCTGGGAGATCCCGGGCGTCCGGCTGGTGCTCACCGGCGAGATGATGGCCCAGCGCAACCTCGCCTGGATGCCGACGCTGTCCTACGACACCCAGGCCGTGCTGGCCACCGACAAGGTGCGCTTCCAGGGCCAGGAGGTCTGCGTCGTCGTGGCCGACGACCCCTACATCGCCAAGGACGGCTGCGACGCCATCGTCGTCGAGTACGAGCCGCTGCCCCCGGTCGTCAACCCGCTGCAGAGCAAGGCCGCGGACGCGCCGATCATCCGCGACGACAAGGAGGGGCAGGTCGACAACACCTGCTACCGCTGGGAGGTCGGCGACCGCGCGGCTACGGACCGGGCGTTCGCGCAGGCCGACGTCGTCTCCCGGATGCAGCTGCACTACCCGCGCAGCCACCCCTCCCCCATCGAGTGCTGCGGCTCGATCGCCGACTTCGACACGGCGACGCAGAAGCTGACGGTCTACATGACCACGCAGGCGCCGCACATCATCCGCGCCGCCGTGGCGCTGGTGGCCGAGCTGCCCGAGCACATGATCCGGATCATCTCCCCGGACATCGGCGGCGGCTTCGGCAACAAGGTGCCCGTCTACCCGGGCTACGTGGCGTCGATCCTGTGCTCGATCCTGCTCGGGAGACCGGTCAAGTGGATCGAGGACAAGACCGGCAACCTCATCTCCACCGGGTTCGGCCGCGACATGTACCTCGACGCGGAGATGGCGCTCACCTCGGAGGGGAAGATCCTCGCCGTCCGGATGCACGCCGACACCGACCAGGGCGCGTTCTTCTCCGACGCCCAGCCGAGCAAGTTCAAGATCGGGCTGATGCACTCCGCGTTCGCCTGCTACGACATCGGCACCGGCCACATCACCGCGCAGGGCCACTACACGAACAAGGCGCCCGGCGGCGTCGCCTACCGGTGCTCGTTCCGCGTCACCGAGGCGATGTTCTTCCAGGAACGGATGATGCAGGCCGCCGCGATCGACCTGGGGCTGGACCAGGCCGAGTTCCGCCGGCGCAACCTGCTGCCCGACGACGCGTTCCCGGCCCGCACGCCGTTCGGGTTCCTCGTCGACTCCGGCCAGTACGGGAAGTGCCTGCAGATCGGGCTGGACGCGATCGGCTACGAGGACTTCCTGCACGACCAGGCCGTCGCCCGCTCCCAGGGCAGGCGCCTGGGCATCGGCATCTCGACGATGACCGAGCCGCTCGGGGCGGGCAACAGCCGCGAGTACGACATCCTCGGCATCAAGATGTTCGACTCCGCCGAGCTGCGGGTGCACATGACCGGCAAGGCGATCCTGCGGGTCGGGGCGAAGAGCCAGGGCCAGGGCCACGAGACGACCTGGGGCCAGATCGTCGCCCACGAGCTGGGCATCCCGTCCGCCGACGTGATCGTCGAGGAGGGCGACACGGACACGGCCCCGTTCGGCATGGGCACCTACGCCTCGCGCTCCACCCCGGTGGCGGGCGCGGCGATCGCAATGGCGGCCCGCAAGGTAAGGGCGAAGGCGCGCAAGCTCGCGGCGCACCTGCTGGAGGTGTCCGAGGAGGACGTCGAGTGGGAGCTCGGGCGGTTCTACGTCCGCGGCGCGCCCGACCGCGGCGCCACCATCCAGCAGTGCGCGATGGCGGCCTACTCCAACATGCCCGACGGCATGGAGCCCGGCCTGGAGAACGTCTCCTACTACGACCCGCCCAACCTGACCTGGCCGTTCGCCTGCTACATCGCGACGGTCGAGGTCGACCCGGAGACCGGCGTGTGGGACGTCCTGCGGTTCGTCGCGGTGGACGACTGCGGGGTGCGGATCAACCCGATGATCGTCGAGGGCCAGATCATGGGCGGGCTCACCGAGGCCTACGCCATGAGCAACATGCAGTTCCAGACCTACGACGCCGACGGCAACATGGTCGGCTCGAACTACATGGACTACCTGCTGCCCACGGCCTGGGAGACGCCCGGGTTCGAGCTGCACGAGGTCGTCACCCCCTGCCCGCACCACCCGATCGGCGCCAAGGGCGTCGGCGAGTGCGCGGCGGTCGGCGGGCCGGCGGCGTTCGTCAACGCCGTGATGGACGCGCTGTCCGACACCGGCGTGCGCAACATCGACATGCCGCTGCTGCCCGACCGGGTGTGGGAGGCCCTCCAGGACGGGCAGGACGTCTCGGGCATGCCCCCGGTGAGGAGCGACCGGTGATCCTGCAGAACCAGTTCGAGGTCGCGGCCCCCGTCGACCGGGTCTGGGCCTACTTCCTCGACGTCCCCAACCTGGCGCCCTGCCTGCCCGGCGCCACCCTGGTCGGGGACTCCGTCGACGACCGGGGCGACCGCACGTACCAGGGGAAGGTCGTCGCCGCGCTCGGCCCGGTGAAGCTGAACTTCAGCGGCACGGCCCGGATCGTCTCGGCCGACGAGTCCGCGCACCGGATGGTGCTGCAGGCCGCCGGGTCGGAGGACCGCGGCCGGGGCGAGGCGGCGATGACGATCACCGCGACGCTCGAGGCCGCGGGCGGGGGCACCCGGGTGCGGGTCGACCAGGACCTCACGGTGTCCGGCGCCGCCGCGCAGTTCGGTCGCGGCCTCATCGCCGACGTCACCGGCGTGCTCATGACGAGCTTCGCCGACTGCGTCCAGCACAACATCGACGCGCCCGCGGGCGGCACCCGGACCGCCGTCCGGGCCGCCGCCCCGGCCAGCGGGTTCGCCATCGGCCTGCGGGCCGTCCGGATGGCGCTGGCCCGGGTGTTCGCGCGCTTCTTCCTGCCCTACGACCGGAACCGGTGACCCGATGGTGCTCTGGTGGATCGGCAACGCGGTGCTCTTCTTCGTCGTGCTGCCGGTGGTGATCGCCCTGATGAACCGCATCCTCGCCGCGGTGGAGCGCATCCGCGCGGCGTCCGACGACATCCTGACCCACGGCGTCGAGCTCACCGTCGAGCTGGAGGACGTGCCGGCCCTGCTGGCCCGCACCGACGCCGTGGTCGAGCAGGTCGCCGCCGGGGCCACCCGCTACGCCGGCAGCGTCGCGCGACTGCTGCCGGCGAAGGCCTGAGGAGACCGCCGTGCCACTCGTCGCCTGGACCACGCTCGTCATCGCGGGCCTGATCATCGTGTTCGTCGCGGCGGGGCTGCTGCGGGTGATCCTGCACCTGCGCCACGTCCATCTCACCCTGGGCAACGTGCTGGTCGGGGTGCGCGCGATCGCCCACCAGACCCGCACCGTGCCCGAGGTCGTCCCCTCGGTGAACCGGCACCTCGCACCTGTGCGGGCCTGGACGGAGACGGTGTGATGAAGGAGTTCGACTGCCGGACGGCCGGGAGCCCCTGCCGCGCCGCCGTGACCGCCACCGACGACCGCGACCTGGAGGCCCGGATCTCGGGGCACCTGCGATCGGTCCACGGGATCGAACCGAACGAGACGATCCTGACCTACCTCGTCTCCACCGCGCGCGAGAAGGGCCGCACCGATGCCTGAGGACCTGTTCGGCTGGAACGTCGGCCTGATCATCGGCCTGGTCGTGGTCGTCGCCGTCGTCGCGCTGGTGACGCCGATCCTGGTGCTCGCGCACCGGATCGGTACGCAGGCCCGGCAGATCGACGAGGCACTGGGCCGCGCCCGCACGCACACCGCGGGCCTGGCCGGGCTGAACGAGACGATCGACCACGCGACCGAGATCATCGGCGGGCTGCAGCGCGGCCGCGCCCGGCTGGGAGGCTGACGATGCCCGGATTCCCCGAGGCCACCGCGTACTGGCAGATCCTCCTCGTGCTCGGCGCCGTCGTCATCGTCGCGGTGGTGGCGCTGCTCAGCCTGCTCATCGCGTTCGTGAAGCGGATCGAGACGGGCGTGACCGGCATCGGCGGCACGCTGACCGCCATCACGGAGAACACCGCGGACACCACCCTGATCACCACCACCGGCGCCGGGCTGGACCTGGTGCTGGCCGAGGGGTTGCAGCACCACCTGTTCCTCGGCCGCGCGGCGAAGGGCTGACCATGCTGATCCTCCTCACCGTCGTCGAGATCGTCGTCCTCGTCGCGGGGCTCGCGTTCTTCCTGTGGTGGACGGGCTCGCTGCTCGGCCGCATCGCCACCACCCTGGAGGCCGGCGACGGGCTGGTCCGGCAGATCACCGCCGACGCCACCCGCATCCGCCCCGGGCTGACCCACATCAACGGCACCGGCGCCCGCGTGGCCGGCGCACTGCCCCTGCTCTACGGCTTCGCCGAGGAGATCGTCGGCACCGTGACCCCGACGCCCGAGCGCCCGAAGGTGGCCGTCCCCGCGTCGGGGAGGCGGCGGTCCCGCATCCACGACACGGTCGGCTACGCCCCGAGCCGCCACTGACCGACACGCCTCGGACCACCCCTTGCGGTGCTAGCATTGCCAGCACCGGAAGGGGTGTGCCGATGGCGGCGATCAGCGTCCGCAATCTGGACGAGTGGGTGAAGGAGCGGCTCCGGGTCCGGGCGGCCCGGCACGGCCGCTCGATGGAGTCGGAGATCCGGTCGATCCTGGAGGACGCCGTCCGCGAGCCCGACGCCGGGAACGACCTGTTCGAGGCCCTCCTCGATCGCGTCTCCCGCGCCGGCGGCGTCGACGTCGAGGTGCCTGCGCGGCGCACCCCCGCCCGAGCGGCCGAGTTCGACCGGTGATCGTCCTCGACACGAACGTCGTGTCGGAGCTGATGAGACGCGCACCGGAACCCGCCGTCCTGCGATGGTTGCGCGACCAGCAGGGTGAGCGGCTCGCGACGACAGCCGTCACCGTGGCGGAGATCCGGTACGGCGTCGCGCGGCTGCCGGCCGGACGTCGCCGTCGCGAACTGGAGGACATCGCGAACGATGTGTTCGCCGAGTTCGCGGACCAGATCCTCCCGTTCGACGCAGCCGCGGCCGCGGAGTACGCCGCCGTCGTGACGCGCCGGGCGAGCGGTGGCGCACCGATCGACGGGTTCGACGCCCAGATCGCGTCCGTCTGCCGGGCCCGGGGCGCCCCGCTCGCGACCCGGAACGGGAAGGACTTCCGCGACACCGGGATCGACGTGGTCGACCCCTGGACCTCGTGAGGCCCGGGCCACCGGCGTTCCGACGACCCCGAGCGCGCACGGAACGGGCCAGGTCAGTACAGCTAGGACGCGCCGGTCGCCGGCCCGGGCGGGGGGAGCGGGGCCGTGGTGGGGGCGTCGCGGTACTCCCCGATCCACTCGTCGCGCCAGGCCGTGTCGTAGCGCTCCTCGTTGCACGCCGGGGAGTACACCGACACCAGCTCGGCGACGAGCGTTTCGCGGTGGCCGCGGGTGCCGCCGGGGATCTCCAGCCAGGCGACGTGCAACGCCCACTTCGACCCGGCCCGCCGCACCCAGCACGGCGAGCGGCGGTGCTTGAAGGGCAGGCCCTCGGCGGACAGGTCGTCGGCGTGGCCCGCGAAGACGACGGCGTAGCGCTCCGCGGCCGGGTCGGGCCGGTAGAGCACGGCGTACACGCCCGGGCGCGGGGGCGGGGTCCAGCTGCCGAGCACCCGCGGGCCGGAGAACGCGTAGCCGGCCAGCGAACCCAGGCGGATCACGGGGAGTCTTCGGGGGGAGCGCCGAAGTCGGGGTCGGCGTCCTCCGCCTCGCTGACGGCCTCGGCGCGCACCACGGGGAACACCGGCAGTCCGGCGGTGGCGACCGCCTCGGCGAACCGGGACCGGGCGAGCTCGACGGCCTCCTCGCGGCTGCCTGCCTCCACCACGAGCTGGGCGCCGTAGCGGGTCGTGCCGATGCCGGACGCGATGCCGCCCATCGGCGCGACCGCGTCGGCCAGCTCGACGATCTCCTCGAGCTGCATCACGCGGTCACCCTCGGCCTCGATGCCGACGCTCCACCTGGTCACGAACATCCCCCTCTAGGCCAGTTCCGGGAGCAGCGCAGCGAGCTCGGTCAGGCTGCCCAGGTCGTGCCCGGACAGCAGCAGGTCGATGTGCGGCCCGGCCACCATCATGCCCATCGACGTGGGCCGGGCCGCCGGGTCGTCCCCCCGCAGCGGGTTGCACCACACGATCCGGTGGCACTGCCGGGAGAGCCGGGCCAGCGCCGCGTCGAGGACGTCCGGGTCGCCGCGGTCCAGCCCGTCCGAGCAGATCACCACGACCGCGCCGCGCCCCACCCCGCGCCTGCCCCACAGCCGCACGAACTCCTCCAGCGACGCCCCGATCCGCGTGCCGCCCTCCCAGTCGACGACGAGCGCGGCCGCCTCGGCCAGCGCGACGTCCGGGCTGCGCTTCTGCAGCGGGACCGTGATCCGGGTCAACCGGGTCCCGAAGCAGAACACCTCGACGCGCTGCGCGGGGCCGGCGCCGCGCCGGGCGGAGTGGGCGAACTGCAGCAGCGCGCGGGAGTAGGGGGTCATCGAGCCGGACACGTCGAGCACCAGCACCAGCGGCCGCAGCCGCACCCGGCGCCTGCGGTGGCGCAGCGGCACGGGCTCGCCGTGCAGGCGCAGGGAGTCGCGGACGGTGCGGCGCAGGTCGGGGCGGCGCCCGTGCGCAGCGCTCCGGTGGCGGCGGGTCCGGCGCCGCGGGGGCGTCAGCCGCACCTGCGCCATGATCCGGCGCAGGGCCCGCAGCTCGTCGGGCGTGCACGCGGCGAACGCCTTGTGGCGCAGCGCCTCCGCGCTCGACGCGACCTCCCCGAGCCCGCCGGGCTCGTCCTCCTCCGGGTCGTCGGCCGCCGGCACCGCGGGCACGTCGACGACGGCCCCGGCCTCGGCGCCGGGCCCGCTGCGGGGCACCGCGGCCTCCCGCAGCGGGTCGCGCTCGCCGAGGAAGTGGGCGCGGAACACCTCGTCGTAGACGGCGATGTCCTCGCGCCGGGTGACGAGCGTGGTGCGGCCCGCCCAGTAGAGGTCCACGAGGTCGCCCGGGTCGAGCGGGCGCAGGGCCGCGCAGAACGTCGTGACGTCCCCCGGCCCGACGGCCACGCCCGCGGCCCGCAGGGCCCGGCCGAAGCCCACGAGCACGCCCAGCAGGGCACCGCCGCCCTCCGCCGTCACCGCACGATCTCGTCGAGCTGCTCGCGGACCAGGTCGAGGTCGTCGCGCTCCTTGAGCACGGAACCCAGCGTGAGGTCGGCGGCGTCGGGGGTGAGGTCGTACTCGCCGAGGAAGTCCAGCGTGCGGGCCCAGTCGATGGTCTCCGCGACGCCGGGCGGCTTGGCGAGGTCCAGCTCGCGCAGCCGGTGCACCGCCTCGACGACGCGGCGGGCCAGGTCGGCGCCGATCCCCGGCAGCCGGACGGCGACGATCTACACCTCCCGGTCGGCGCTCGGGTAGTCGATCCAGTGGTAGAGGCAGCGGCGCTTGAGCGCGTCGTGCAGCTCGCGGGTGCGGTTGGACGTCAGCACCACCAACGGCGGGGCGGGCGCGGTGATCGTGCCGATCTCGGGGACGGTGATCTGGAAGTCCGACAGGAGCTCCAGCAGGAACGCCTCGAACTCGTCGTCCGCGCGGTCGATCTCGTCGATGAGGAGCACGGCCCGCTCGCCGGCCCGCAGCGCCCGCAGCAGCGGCCGCTCCAGCAGGAACTCCGGCCCGAACAGCGCGGACACTCCCGCGCCCGCCGCCTCGCGCTCGCCCATGGCCCGGATGTGCAGCAGCTGGCGGGCGTGGTCCCACTCGTAGAGCGCCTGGTGGACGTCGATGCCCTCGTAGCACTGCAGCCGGATCAGCTCGCGGTCGAGCACCGCGGCCAGCACCTTCGCGATCTCGGTCTTGCCGACGCCCGGCTCGCCCTCCAGGAGCAGCGGGCGGCGCAGCGACAGCGCGACGTGCACGGCGGTGGCCAGGCCGCGGTCGGCGAGGTAGGCACCCCCGCGCAGCGCCCCGGTGAGCGCCGCGACCCCCGATGCCGTCACTCCCGCCCCGGGCCCGTCACGTCGGGGGCCGTCACGTCGGGGGCCGGGGCGGCGGGGGCCGGGGCGTCGGCACCCAGCACGAGGTCCCGCACGCTGCCGGTGCCGAGCTTGCCCTCGCGCGCCAGCCGCTCCCGCCAGGCGCGGCGCTGCTCGTCGTCGACGGGGCCTGCGGTGGACGCCCCCTCCGCGGCCCCGCCCGCCATGCCGCCGAAGCCGATGTCCTTCATGTTCTTGCACACCTTCGTCGCGCCGGGCACGACCGCGCGGCCCTGGCCGCGCGCGGCCCAGATCCCGCGCAGCACGTCCAGCGCCTCGCCCTCCGGATCGGCTGCCACACCGCACCTCCTCGGTCCGGGCCATCGTCCGCCGTTGGGCCGGTCGGCCGCAATCGACGAATAACCGATCGCTTAGCCGTGGCCGGCGCCACACTGCGTCCGTGACACTGACGCAGCTGAGCGCGTTCGTGCTCGTCGCCCGCCTCGGCTCGGTGAAGGCCGCCGCCGGTGCGCTCGGCGTGAGCGAGCCCGCGGTCTCGCAGGCCATCGCGGCCCTGCGCCGCTACCTCGACGACCCGCTGCTCACGCGCAGCGGCAACGGCATGGCGCTGACCCCCGGCGGCAGCAGGCTGCTGACGATCGCCGCCCAGATGGTGTCGCTCGGCGCGGAGGCGGAGTCCGCGGTGCGGTCCGCGCAGGGCGCCGCGGAGCAACTGCGGCTCGTGGCGCCCAGCGCGATCGTCGAGTTCGTGGCGGGCCCGCTGGCCGACGCGTTCACGGCGCGCTCGGCCGGGTCGGTCGAGGTCTCGGCCGGGGTGTCGGCCACCGCGGAGATGGCGGTGCTGGTCTCCCAGCGGCTCGCCGACGTCGCACTGGGACCCTACCTGGGCGCGGACCGCAGCCTGGGGCTGGTGAGCGAGCCGGTCGTGAAGTGCCGGATGGTCGTGCTCGCCTCCCCCGGGTCGCGCTTCCGCGGCTCACCCGCCGGATGGCCGTGGCTCGTCGAGCCCGGCGCGACCGACCCCGGCAGCGACGTGAGCCGGATGCTGCGGGCGCTCGGGGTGCCCGAGTCCCGGCTGAGCGTGTTCCCCAACCAAGCCGCGGCGTGGGAGGCCGCCGCGCGCGGCGCCGGCGTCGCACCGGGGATCGCGCACCTCGCCGTGCACCAGCTGCGCCGCCGGGAACTGCAGGTCGTCGACGTGCCGGGCACCCCGGTGGAGCTGTGCTGGCACGTCACCACGCCGCCCGTGGACCGCCGGTCCGCGGCCGCGGCGTCGCTGCGGCACTTCCTCGGCACGCCCGAGGCGATGAAGCTGCTGCGCGCCCCGGGCGCCGGCGTCCCGCCCTCGCGGTTCCGCCCGCCGGTGTACGTGACCATCTGGAGCTGACCCCCATCTGCGGCGGCGCTGGGCCGAACGGCGCACCGGTTCGGCACCCTGTCGGTGGCTATGAACGGCCCGCCGGGGAGCGATACTGTCGCCATTCCTGATTGCGGATCCCGATTCGGCTCCCCTGCTCGGCTCCCCGGTCCGACTCCGCGCAATGCGGAGGGAAATATGGTGCGAACGCACGATGTGGAGAACGCTCCTCGACACGCTGCCGCGCGGGTACACGTTGGAGGAGACCGACTGGCGTCGCCGCCACCGCCTCCTGCTCCGGTTGCTCGCGGCGCACGTGCCCGGCCTCGCCGTGTTCGGGCTCGTCCTCGGCCTGCCGTGGCCCACCGTCGCATCCGTGCTGGTCGCGCCGCTGGTCTGCGTGCTCGGCGGGTGGGCGTTGCGGCGGCACCGGCGCACCGCGTCCGTGCTGGTCACCCTCGGCCTGGTGTGGTGCTCCGGCGCGCTCGTCGGCTTCACCGGCGGGGCGATCGAGGCCCATTTCCACTTCTTCGTCATCATCGGCTTCATCGCGCTGTACCAGGACTGGGCCCCGTTCCTGTGCAACATCGCGTTCGTCGTGATCAGTCACGGCATCGGCTCGGTCTGGCAGCAGTCGCTGATCTTCAGCCACGCCTCCGGCCAGCAGGACCCGTGGCTCTGGTCGCTGATCCACGGCGTCGCCGTGCTGTTCGCGTGCGTCGGGATGATGCTGTTCTGGCGGTTCACCGAGGAGTCGCAGCAGGAGAAGGACGCGCTCGCGCGGCGGCTGGCCGACGCCGAGATCGGCCGCCGCCAGTTCACCTCCGACCTGCTGGTCAACCTGGCCCGCCGCAACCAGAGCCTGCTCTACCGCCAGCTCGACATCATCAACCAGCTCGAGGAGTCCGAGCGCGACCCGGACGCCCTCGCCGGGCTGTTCGTCCTCGACCACCTCGCCACCCGGGTGCGGCGCAACGCCGAGAGCCTGCTGGTGCTCTCCGGGGAGCAGCCGCCGCGCACCTGGAGCGGCCCGGTCCCGCTGCGGGACGTGCTGCGCGCGGCGATCGCCGAGACCGAGGACCTCGACCGGGTCGTGTTCCACGTCGACGAGCGCACCGCCGTCCTGGGGCACTCGGTCACCGACCTGACCCACCTGCTCGCCGAGCTCACCGAGAACGCGGTGCGCTTCTCCCCGCCCGACTCGGTCGTGACGATCCGGGTCCGGCCCGACCGCGCCGACCCGGGCGGCCATGTGCTCACCGTCGAGGACTGGGGCGTCGGCATGCCGCCCGAGGACCTGGCGGCCGCCAACCGGCTGCTCGCCGAGCCGCCCGAGGTGGACCTGTCGGTCTCGCAGCGCCTGGGCCTGCACGTGGTCGCGCGCCTCGCCGCGCGGCACGGTGTCCGGGTCGCGCTCAACCCCACGCCCGGCTCGGGCGTCACGGCGGTGGTGACGATGCCGTCCGACCTGTTCGGCGTCGCCGAGGAGCCGCCCGTCGCGGCGCCCGCCCGGGCCGGGCTCGCCGCGCGGAACGGCGCTCCCCGCCGGGACAGCACGGGGGCCCGGGACGGCGTGGCGGCGGCCCGCAACGGCTCCGGGGCCCGCAACGGCACGGCGCTCCAGGACGGCCCGGCGGCGCACGACGGCCCGGGCGTCCAAGACGGTTCGGGGGTCCACGACGGCTCGGGGGTCCACGACGGCTCGCGCGACGGGACGGCCGTCCGGGACGGGTCGGCGTGGCGCGGCGACCACGACCGCGGCGGCGCCGCCGTCACCCCGGCGGGCGCGGCCGGCCCGGCCGACCACCCCGGCGGCCGCAGGCCCGCCCCGTTCGGCGCGGACGGGACGTGGCCGGGCT
>JAPLAT010000277.1 GCA_026393175.1 Pseudonocardiales bacterium | reverse complement strand
TCGGCGCCCCGGCGCAGCTGCACGGGCCCGGCGTAGAGCGTCACGTCGCGGGTGCCGTCGGGGCGCCCGACCGCGGTGCTGTCCTCGGTGAGCACCTGCACCGGCGGGACCGGGTCCGGCGCCTCCTGGGCCGCGGCCGTGCCCGGGCTCAGCAGCCCCGCCAGCACCGCGCCGGCCAGCACCGCGCCCGCGGCGCCGCGCCGCCGGATCCCCCTCCCGGCGGGCGTCCCCTCCGGTGCCCGTGCCCCGCGTCCCGTTCCGCGCCCCCGGCGCGCCGTGCTCGTCATGATCGTCAGGGTTGGGCCGACCACGGTCCGCACACAAGACGGCCCGGCCGATCACCCCCCACACCGGTGAAGGAGGTCACCCACCCGGGGTGGCCACCCTGCACACCGTGCGCCGAGCGGTTGACCCGAACGGCCTCAGGGTCGGCGCCCGAACGGTCGCGTCGACGCCCCGTCCGCGCCCAGCAACTCGGGGCGCAGGGAGCCGAACATGACGGTGAGCAACAGTTCGGCGCGGATGTCGGGCGGCTCCTCGGGATGCGTGACGGCCCGGAGGAGGAGCAGGTTGACCACGATCCGGCTGATCTCGTCGGCTCCGGGATAGGTCCGCAGGGTGCCGGTGCGCTGGCCGTGCTCGACGAGGATCCGGATCGCGTCGGGCAGCGGCACGAGCGTCCGGGGGTCGACGTCGTCGCCGGGATCGGCGGGCCCCTCCACGCGGATCGTGTAGTCCTGCACCGCGCAGAAGAACGCGGCGGTGAGCCCCTGGTGCCGGTAGGTGAGCCGGGCGAGTGCCTTGACCTGGTCCTCCAGCGCGTCGACCACGGACCGGTCGGCCGCCACGTCCTTCTCGGCCTGCACGATGAGCGGCTTCACGACCGGTTCGAACACGTGGCCGATGAGCGAGTGCTTCGAGGGGAAGTGGTTGTAGGCCGTCGCGGCGCTCACCCCGGCGGCCGCGGCGATGTCCTCGATGCGGGTGCGCGCCCAGCCCCGCGAGCCGAACGTCGCGTCCGCGGCGTCCAGCAGGGACCGGCGCGTGCGGTCCCGTTTGGTCCGCGCGGCGCGGACGCGCGGGTCGTCCGGGCGGGTCGGTTCGGGATGAGACATCGAACGGAGCGTAACGGACCCGAACTGCTCTTGACTCCAACTTGGGGTGACACCAATATGGTTGAACGAACGACGACCACGCGCCGTAGGGCACACGGCGCGTAGTCGGGAGGGCTCGGCAGTCGCAGCGTCGGGGGACGCTCGCGTATCTGACGGACACCGGACACCTCCATCAGCTGGACCCGTTCGCAGTTCGTGTCACACACCGGCTCCACCGGCCGGTGCTCGGGGAGGGGAACCCGCATGTCCGTCCACGTCCGTCCGGCGCGCGCCCGATGACCGCCGCCGCAGTGCTCGTCCGCACCGCGGGCGAACCGGCCGCCACCGAGCCCGGGCCCGCCCGACCCGTGCTCGTCGAGGTCGCGCCGCTCGTCGAGGTCGCCGGGGCCGCCGAGGTCGCCGGGCCCGTCGCTCCCGCGCCGTCGCCGCCGTACCTGGAGTCCCTGGTCCTGGCCGCCGTGCGCGGGGACCTCCGCGCCAGGGAGCGGCTGCTCGGGGAGATCCACCCGTTCGTCCTGCGGTACTGCCGCGGCCGGCTCGGCAGGCAGGAGACCGTCACCGCCTCCGCCGACGACGTCGCGCAGGAGGTCTGCCTCGCGGTCATCAACGCGCTGCCGGCCTACACCGTCAAGGGCCTGTCGTTCCGGGCGTTCGTGTACGGCATCGCCGCGCACAAGGTCACCGACGCCTACCGCGCGATCGGCCGCTCGCGCACCGATCCGGTGGCGGAGCTCCCCGACAGCCCGGTCCACGACGACGGCCCCGAGCACCGGCTGCTCGCCGCGGAGATGGGCGGGCGGCTGAGCAGGCTGCTCGAGGCCCTGACCCCGCGCCAGCGCGACGTGCTCGTGCTGCGCATCATGGTCGGTCTCTCGGCGGAGGAGACGGCCGCGGTGGTCGGCTCCACCCCCGGGGCCGTGCGCGTCACCCAGCACCGCGCGCTCAACCGCCTGCGCGCGATCCTCGACGTCGACGGCGCGCACCACCGGCCCGGTGCGGGCGACGTCATGCCGGCCGTCCCGGCCCCCCGCGGGGGCGCCGCCCGCTGAGCCTGCGCTCCGGCGGCGGGGGTAGCCTGAGGCGATCATCCCCGCTGCCGGAGCTGTAGGAAGGGAGCCCTCGTGTCGGCTGGTCAGATCGCCGCGCTCGTCGCCGCCGGGGCCTTCGTGGTCCTCGTGCTGCTGCTGGCGGTCCCGCTGCTGAAGCTCGGGCGCACGCTCGACGAGGCCACGGTCGCGATCCGCAAGGCGCACGAGGGCAGCGCCCCGCTGCTGGACAACGCGCAGACGACGCTGCACCAGGTCAACACGCAGCTCGAGCGCGTCGACGGCATCACCTCCAGCGCGCGCACCGTCACGAGCAACGTCTCCGTGCTCACGTCGCTGTTCACCGCGACGATGGGCGGGCCGCTCGTGCGCGCCGCGGCGTTCTCCTACGGCCTCAACAAGGCCGTCAAGGCCCGGCGGGCGGGCAAGGACGCCGGGGCGCACTCGCTGCGCACCCGTCCCGGTCGGCTGCGGAGGAAGAAGTCGTCGTGAAGAGGCTGTTCTGGGTCGGCGTCGGAGCCGTGGCCGGGTCGTACCTGACCCGCCGCGCCACCCGGGCCGCCCACGCCGTCACCCCCGTCGGCATCGGCGAGAACATCGCCGACGGGCTGCGCGAGCTCGGGGCCGGCCTCGGCGCGTTCGGCGCGGAGGTCCGCGCCGGCATGGCCGAGCGCGAGCGCGAGCTGGAGGCGCTCGTCGAGCGCCGCACCGGCGCCCACGTCCCCAGCTACGCCGAGGCGCTGGCCGAGCCCCCCTCGTCGACCCCCGCGCGAGCGCCCCGGGCAGGGAGGTAGACGCCCCGCGCGTCCCCCTGCCGCCCCGCGCCCACCCCCTCCTCGCGCAGAGAGCCCTGAGAAGTGCAGACCCACGAGATCGTCCGCCGCTTCACCGACCACTTCGTGCGGGCCGGGCACACGCCCGTGCCCAGCGCCTCGCTCATCCTCGACGACCCGAACCTGCTGTTCGTCAACGCCGGGATGGTGCAGTTCAAGCCCTACTTCCTGGGCGAGGTGCCCGCGCCCTACCCGCGGGCCACGTCCATCCAGAAGTGCGTGCGCACCGGCGACATCGACGAGGTCGGCCGCAC
>JAPLAT010000170.1 GCA_026393175.1 Pseudonocardiales bacterium | reverse complement strand
GCCGCGGTGGTGGGCTCGGTGGGCGGCTCGGTGACCGCGGTGGGGTCCGTGGCGGGTTCGGTGACCCCGGCGGGGTCCGTCGCGGGCTCGACGACCCCGGGCCGCGTGGCGTCGATCTTCGCCGTGTCGGTCTCCCCGGTGTCGCCCTCCCCGGTGTCGGTCTCCCCGGTGTCCCCGTCCGCGTCCGCCACCCCGGCGGCGGGCGCCGCGGGCTCGGCCGGGGCGCCCACGGGGGCGGTGGACCCGGCCTCCGCGCGCATCCGCACCAGCTCGGCGACGGTGCGCGGCCCGGGTGGCACGGCGCGGGCACGGCGCCGCCTGCGCAGCAGGACCACCGCGAGGACGATCACCACCAGCAGCGCGACGGCGCCACCGACGAGGAGCACTGGAGGTGTCATCGGGCCCTCCGGGAAGGTCGGTGCTCGGGGGAGACGTACAGCGCAGCGCGCCCGCAGAACCTAGCATTCTCGCGATCACGCACCGTGACATGGCGCGGGGTGTCGGGGCATCGGAGGATCATGGACGAGGAACTGCGGGAACTCGCGGCCGCGCACGGCGTGGCGACCGGGTACCGCGACGGCGAGCGCCGTCCGGTGGAGGTCGACGAGGACGTCGTCGTGCGGGTCCTGGGCCTGCTCGACGTCGACGCCGGCACCCCGACGGCGCGGGCGGCGGCGCTGGCCCGGGCCAGGGACCGGGCGCGGACGCCCGGCACGATCGCCACCCGCACCGACCGCGCGCGGCCCCTGCCGGAGCCGGGGGTCCTCGTGGACGAGGCCGGTGCCCGCCGCGAGGTCACCGAGCTCCCGGCCGGGCTCGACCCCGGCTGGTACCGGCTGGAGACCGGCGACCGCACGACCACCGTCGTCGTCGCCCCGCCCGCGCTCCCGGTGGCGCCGCGGACCTGGGGCTGGATGCTGCAGCTCTACGCCCTGCACTCGGCGGGCTCCTGGGGCATCGGCGACCTGGGCGACCTGCGGTCCTTCGCCGACTGGACCGGCCGGGCCCACGGCGCGGGGGCGGTGCTGCTCAACCCGCTGCACGCCATGACGCCCGTCCCGCCGGTGCAGCCCTCGCCCTACACGCCGTCGAGCCGCCGGTTCGGCACGCCGCTGGCGCTGCGGATCACCGACCTCGACGCGTACGCCCGCGCGGACCCGGCCACGAAGGCCGAGGTCGACGCGCTGGTCCCGGAGACCGTCGGCGACCGCATCGCCCACGACCGCGTGTGGGCGGCCAAGCGCTCGGCGCTGGAGCTGCTGTGGCGGGCCGAGGGCCGCCCGGCGCCCGACGTCGGGCCCGACCTCGCGGAGTTCGCGACCTACTGCGCCCTCGCCGAGCGCTACGGCGGCCGGTGGAGCCTGTGGCCCGAGCACCTGCGCCGCCCGGTCGTCGACGACGGGCCGCGCACCGCGTTCCACGCGTGGGTGCAGGTGCAGGTGCAGGCCCAGCTCGCCGGGGCGCGGGACGCCGCCCGGGCGGCGGGCGTGCGGATCGTCCACGACCTCGCCGTCGGCTGCGACCCGGAGGGCGCCGACGGCTGGGCGCTGCAGGACGTCCTCGCCCTCGGGGTGCGGGTGGGCGCGCCGCCGGACGCGTTCAGCCAGCAGGGCCAGGACTGGGGGCTGCCGCCGTGGCGCCCCGACCGCCTCGACGCCACCGGCTACGCGGCCTACCGCGACCTGCTCCGCGCCCTGCTCCGCCAGGCCGACGGGCTGCGCATCGACCACGTCGCCGGGCTGTGGCGGCTGTGGTGGGTGCCGCCCGGCGAGTCCGCCGACCGGGGCACCTACGTCCACTACGACGCCGACGTCATGCTCGCCGTGCTCGTGCTGGAGGCCCACCGGGCCGGGGCGCTGGTGGTCGGCGAGGACCTCGGCACGGTCGAGCCCGAGGTCACCGAGGGCCTCGCCGAGCGCAACGTGCTCGGCTCGTCGGTGCTGTGGTTCACCCGCGACCTCGACGCCCCCGGCCAGCCGCTGCTCCCCCCGGACCGCTGGTCGGAGGACTCGGTCGCCACGATCTCGACGCACGACCTGCCCACGGCCACCGGGTTCCTGCGGGGCGAGCACGTGCGGGTCCGGGCGGAGCTGGGCCTGCTCGACGACGTCGCCGCTGAGGAGCGGCGGGCCGCCGACGAGCGCGCCGAGCTGCTGGCCGAGCTGCGCGCCGAGGGGCTCGTCGGCGACGACCCGGACGAGGACGCGATCGTCGTCGCGATGCACGCGCTGCTCGGGCGCACCCGCTCGCGGCTCGCCCTCGTCTCCCCCTACGACGTCGTCGGCGAGGAGCGCCAGCCCAACCTGCCCGGCACCGTCGACGAGTACCCGAACTGGCGCCTCCCCCTGCCGCTGTCGCTGGAGGAGCTGATGGCCGACGGGCGGGTGGCCGCGGTCGTCGCGGCCGTGCGGGCGGGCCGTGGCTGAGCGGGGCGCCGCCGACCCGGCCGCGACGGCCGAGCGGATCTGGGCCGCGTGGCGCTCCGGCGAGCGGATCGCCGCCCTGCCCGCCGGCCCGCGCGACGCCGCGGAGGGCATGGCCGCGCAGGACGCCCTGCGGGCCCTGGCCGGCCCGTCCTACGGCTGGAAGATCGCGGCGACGAGCGCGGCCGGGCAGGCCCACGTCGACGTGCCCGGTCCGCTGCCCGGGCCGCTGTTCACCCGCTTCCGGTACGCGCCCGGCGACCGGCTGCCCTCCCACGACCTGCACATGCGGGTGGCCGAGGCGGAGTTCGCGTTCCGGCTGGGCACCGACCCCGACCCCGAGGGCGACGTCCTCGACGCCGTCGCCGCCCTGCACCTGGCCGTCGAGCTGCCCGACTCGCGGTACACGCACTTCGCGTCCGTGGGCGGGCCCGCGCTGCTCGCCGACGCGGCCTGCGCGAGCCGGTTCGTGCTCGGCCCCGAGGTGCCCGGCTGGCGGGAGGTGGACCTGTCCACGGCGGGGACCGAGCTGTGGATCAACGGCGAGCGGGTCGCCACGGGCGGCGGTGCGGCCGTGCTCGGCGACCCGCGCACCGCGCTGGCCTGGCTCGCGACCGCGCTGCGCGGGTTCGGCCACCACCTGCGCGCCGGTGACGTCGTCACGACCGGCACGACGACCGTGCCCCCCGCGATCGGACCCGGTGACGCCGTGCGGGCCGACTTCGGGGAGCTGGGCTCGGTGGCCCTGTCCCTGGCCCCCTGACGGCGCTCGACCGCGGTGCCGGACGCACGGGGGCGGCCGGAACCGGCATCATCGGTCCGTGGAGTCGACCCGACTGGACCGCTGGCTGTGGGCGGTGCGCCTGACCAAGACCCGGCCCGACGCCGCCGCGGCCTGCCGGGGCGGGCACGTGCGCGTCAACGACCGGCCCGCGAAGCCCGCGACGCCGGTCTCCCCCGGCGACGAGGTGCGGGCCAGGGTGCACGACCGGACCCGCGTGGTGGAGGTGGTCCGGGTCATCCAGAAGCGGGTGGGCGCGGCGGACGCGGCGACCTGCTTCATCGACCGGACGCCCGCGCCGCCGCCGGAGATGCTCGTGCCGGTCGCCCGGCGCGACCGGGGGGCCGGGCGGCCGACCAAGCGCGAGCGCCGCGTGATCGACGAGCTACGCGGGCGCGGGTTCGACGACCGGCCGTGAGCCGCGCTCGCGCAGGCCCAGCGCCGTCACCGACACGACGATCACGGCCAGGCCCAGCCACTGGGTCCAGGCGAGCTGGGCCCCGAGCAGGGTCACGCCGATCAGCGCGGCGGTGACCGGGAAGGCCATCTCGGCGAGCGTGGCGCGCGCGGCGGCGGTGGTGCGCAGGCCGCGGTAGTACAGCGTCAGGCCGAGCAGCCCGGGGATCAGGGCGAGCAGCGCCAGCGGCCCCAGCTGCGCGGGTGTGACGAACAGCGGGCCGCCGTCGACGGCCAGCACCACCGCGCTGGCGGGCAGCCCGATGGCGAACCGCAGGACGGTGACGTCGCGGGCCGCGGTCCGGGTCCCGACGAGCCGGCCCAGGACGGTGCCCAGCGCCCACAGCGCGGCGGCACCGACGGCCAGCAGCGCGGCGGCGAGGGCCTGCGGGGCGGCGTCGAACGGGTCGCGGAAGGCCATCAGCCAGGCCCCGGCCAGCGCGGGCACGGCGAAGAACCAGTACCCGCCGCGGACCCGCTCGCCGATCAGCGCAGCGGCCACGACGACGGCGATGAGCGGCTGCAGCTTCTGCAGCACGACCGGGGTCACCGGGTCGCCGAAGCGGAACGCCTCGGTGAACAGCGCGGTGGCCACGGCCGACGCGCCTGCCCCGATGACGACGAACGCGAGCCGGTCGCGCGCCGGGGCGGCCCGGAACGCGCGCAACGCCGAGGGCAGGAAGGGCACGAGCACCACGACGATGATCAGGTGCTCCCAGAACCCGATCGTCGACGCCGGGAGCGCGCCGGCGAGCGGCAGCCGGAGCAGCGCGTCGGTACCCCACAGCGCCGCCGCGAGGGCGACGAGCCAGGTGCGGTCGGGCCCTGAGAAAGGCCCTGGAACGGGCCCTGGAACGGGCCCTGGAACGGGCATTGCCCCCTGTCGGTCCACGACAGGGGGCAACGCACGGGCCGCGCGATCCATACCGGACCGGGCGAACGGGTCAGCCGGTCACCGGGAGGTCGGCCTCGACGATGGCCGGGGCGGGCGCGGCGTCGTCGCCGTCGTCGTCCTTGCCGTCGTCGTCACCGTCGTCGCCGTCGTCGTCGTTGTGGTCGCCGTTGTCGCCGTCGTCGGCGTGGTCGTCACCGTCGTCGCCGCGGTCGGGGCAGGTGGCCGAGCCGATGACGATGGTCTGCAGCGCCTCGTCGGAGGTCAGGCCCAGCGCGTCGACGACCTGGTTCTCGGTGAGCAGGTCGAGCGGGAGGTTCTCGCCGAGCAGGCTGTTGAGCAGGCCGACGTCCTCGCGGGTGACGCGCTCGTCGACGTCGTCGTCCGCCCCGGGCAGCACGTGGATCTCGATGCCGGTGACGTTGAGCGTGCCGTCGGTGTCGCGGCTCTGGTTGTTGAACGAGATCTGGATGAGCGGCGAGACGTCGATGGTCTCGCTGCCGACCGGGAAGCGCGGGAGCTCCTCGCCCAACAGGGTGCCGGTGACGAGCTCCAGGCCGGCGTCGTCCCCGTCGCACCAGGTGCGGACGAGGTCGGCGCGCAGGATCTCCAGCAGCTCGACGCGGGTGACGCTGGCCTGCGCGCGGCCCTCCTCGGCCTCGGCGTTGAGCACGCCCAGGAAGATGCCGGCGGCCTCGGCGTCGTCGGTGCGCTCGCCCAGGCCGATGAGCTCGTCCTGCACCAGCTCGCCGTCGGTGGACTCGACGAAGGAGATCGGGTCGATGTCCAGCAGGCCGGACGCCGCGAAGGCGTACGCCGACTCGACGACGTCACCCTCGTCGGCGACGGCGGGGGTCACGCCGATCAGCAGCGCGGCGGTGGCGGCGGTCGCCACGGCGGCGACCGCTCCGGCGATCCTCTTGTTCGTCACGTACGTGTGCCCCTTCATTCCTGGTCGATCGTCACGAGGGTGCCGAGCGGCACCTCGGTGAGCTGGTCGAGCGCGTCCGCGGGAACGCGGATGCACCCGTCGCTGATGGCCTCGCCGAAACCGCTGTCGTCGGGCCACGTGTGGATGGCGACGGTGCCCGGACCGCCGCCGTAGGAGTCCAGCGTCGGGCTGTGCGTCCCGAGCGGGAGGATCACCGGCGAGAAGTCCTGGCCGGGGTCGGTGAACGCGCCGAGCAGGAAGGTGCGGCCGGTCGGGGTGGGCGTGTCGGAGGCGCCGACGCCCACCGACCACTCCTCGACGACCTCGCCGTCGCGGAACAGCTCCAGCGTGCGGGAGCCCAGGTGCACGGCGATGCGGTACGGGGTGGTGGCGGTGTCGAGGTCCGCGGCGCGGATCCAGCCGGTGCCGCCGGTCGGCCGGGACGGCAGCAGGACCTGCACCCACTCGCCGTCGCGGCCGATGACGGGGAACCACACGTCACCGAACTGGGTGGGCTCCACGCGGGCGATCGGGGTGCCGCCGGGCGCGTCGTGCACGGGGGTGTCGCGCAGCGGGTGGGCCACGGTGCCGTCGGTGGTCGCCTCCGGGGCCGGGTCGGCCGGGGCGCCCTGGACGGTGGCGTAGGTGTCGGCGACGGGCAGCGCGGCGAGGTCGACGGCGCCGCCCGCCTGCTCGGTGCCGGCGATCCCCGAGGGCGACGGCGTGGAGGACGCCGGTCCGCCGCCGCCGAGCAGCCAGAAACCGAGGGCGACGACGAGCACCACGGCGACACCGATGATCGACCACCGGATCAGCGGGACGCGTGACGCGCTGGTCTCGGCGCGGCGCGCCTCGACACGGGAAGTGTGCTGAGCCATTACCCACCCAACTGGGATCACTGGAACCGACATAAGGGACTTTTCGCCCCTCATGCGCTAGGACGTTGCGCCGTTCGCTCGGTTGCGTCCCCCGGTTGGAACCACCCTTTTGGAGTAGTTTGACCCGTTCGTGCACGCGGAGAGACGCACGCACACCCCTCAACGACACCTCCACGAACGAGTGACGGGTCGACCACGCAGAATGTCGATCGTGACCGTTCCGAGATCCGAACCCACCGTCGACGACGTCCGCGCCGCGGCGGGCCGCCTCGCCGGCCACGCCCACCGCACCCCCGTCCTGACCTCGCGGCGGGTCGACGCCGAGCTCGCGGCCTCGGTGTTCTTCAAGTGCGAGAACCTGCAGCGGATCGGGGCGTTCAAGTTCCGCGGCGCCTTCAACGCCCTCTCCCGGTTCACCGACGCGCAGCGCCGGGCCGGGGTCGTCGCCTACTCCTCGGGCAACCACGCGCAGGCCGTCGCGCTGGCGGCGCGGATCCTCGGGATACCGGCCACGATCGTCATGCCGCACGACGCCCCGTCGAGCAAGGTCGCCGCCACCCGCGGGTACGGCGCCGAGATCGTCGGCTACGACCGGTTCACCGAGGACCGCGCGGCCGTCGGCGCGGCGCTGGCCGCCGAGCGCGGGCTGACGCTCGTGCCGCCCTTCGACCACCCCGACGTCATCGCCGGGCAGGGCACGGCCGCGCTGGAGCTGCTGGAGGACACCGGCGGGCTCGACGCGCTCTACGTCTGCCTGGGCGGGGGCGGGCTCCTTGCCGGGTCGGCGCTGGCGGCCCGCGCGCTGGCCCCGGGGTGCCGGGTCTACGGCGTGGAGCCGGCGGCGGGCGACGACGGGCAGCGGTCGTTCCGCTCCGGCGAGCTCGTCCGCATCCCCACGCCGGACACGATCGCCGACGGGGCCCAGACCCAGAGCCTGGGCGAGCTGACCTTCCCGATCATCCGGCGCGAGGTCGACGACGTCCTCACCGCCACCGACGCCGAGCTCGTCGACGCGATGGCCGTCTACGCGAGCACGATGAAGATGGTCGTGGAGCCGACCGGATGCCTGTCGTTCGCGGGAGCGCGGCAGCACGCGGACCGGCTCGCCGGATTGCGGGTCGGCGTGATCGTCTCCGGGGGCAACGTCGACCTCGACCGCTACGCCGCCCTGCTGGCGGGGGCACTCAGGTCGTGAGCACGACCTTGCCGACCTGCCGGCCGGAGTCGAGGTGGCGGTGGGCGTCGACCACGGCGTCCAGCCCGGCGAAGACGCGGTCGACCTGCGGGGTGAAGTCGCCGCCTGCGAGCCCGGCGGACACGAACGCGGCGGCGCGGCGCAGCCGCTCCTCGTCGCGGGTCATCGCGAACAGGGTGAAGCTGCGGACGACGAGGTCGGGCAGCGTGGCGGTCGGGTAGACCGTCGGCTCCCCGGACAGCCTGCCGTGGATGACGATCGTGCCGTCCGGGCGCACTGCGCGCGCCATCTCGGCCACCCCTGGCCCGGCCACCGCGTCGTAGACGACGTCCAGGCCGCGCCCGCCGGTGACGTCCAGGGCCACCTCGACGACGTCCTGCTCCCCCGTCACGACGACGTGCGCCGCCCCGGCCGCCCGCAGCGCCGCGACCTTGTCCGCCGAGCGCACCGCCGCGACCGGCACGGCGCCGATCCGGTTGGCCAGGGCGATCGCGGCCAGCCCGACGCTGCTCGCGGCGGCCGTCACGAGCACGGTGTCGCCCGGGCGCAGCAGCCCCTTCTCCAGCAGCCCCGCGTAGCCGACGAGGTAGGGCATTCAGACCGCGGCGCCGGTCACCGGGTCGACCGGCCGGGGCACGAGGGCCCGGGCCGGCACGAGCGCCCGCTCGCCGTAGACGGTGTGGTCGTTCATCGAGAACGCCGGCACGACGCTCACCGGGTCGCCCGGCGCCCACCGCGTGACGCCCTCCCCGACGGCGGCGACCGTGCCGGCGGCCTCGTAGCCCAGGCCCGCGGGCAGCCGGGTCGGCTCGATGTAGTCGCCCTGCCGGAACATCGACTCGGCCCGGTTGAGCCCGATCGCCGCCACGTCGACGAGCGCCTCGCCGGGACCCGGCGCGGGCAGGTCGGTGTCGACGACGCGCAGGACCTCGGGCCCGCCCAGCTCGGTGAAGCGCACGACCCTCGTCATGGGCCCCATGCTGCCGAGCCCGGCGGGCCGGGGTAACTGGCCGGTCAGGCGGGGTGGCCGCGCTGGGCGGTGATCCGCTCGACCACCACCGAGGTGGCGAACCGCGGCGTGCCCGGCGGCTCGACGTCGGTGTGCGCCCCGGTGTACTTGACGGCCACCGCCTTCTCCAGCAGCAGGTCCGGGTCGGGGACGAGGTCGGCGACGCGGCCGCGCAGCTCCACGTAGACCGTGGGGCGGGCGGGGTCGACCACGACCACCGAGATGCGGGGGTCGCGGCGCAGGTTGCGCAGCTTCTGGCGGCCCTCGACGAGCGAGAGGTGCACGGCCCCGTCGCGGAACAGGAACCACAGCGGCGTGGTCTGCGGCTCCCCGGCGCGCCCGAGCGTGGACACGAACGCCACCGCCGTGGACCCGAGCAGGGGGTGGAACTCGTCGGGGATCCTCACGCCGACGGTGTCTACCGCACCGGCGCGCCCGCGGCACCGGGATTCACGGCCCCGTCCGCTCCCGGAAGCGGTCCGCGGCGACGAGCAGGGTCGCGTCGCCCGTGCGGGCGTGCTCGCGCAGGGCGGCCTCGGTGAGCTTGACGACGTGCTCGTCGCCGTGCTCGACGGCCAGCGCGGGCAGCCGCCCGGGCAGCCCGGCCGCGTCCACCTCCGGCTCCCGCACGGCGGCGGACTCCGCCGGGTGCCGCGGGGCGGCGAACGCGGCCACGATCGCGCCGACCACCTGCCAGCCGACGGCGACGGTCGGCCGGTGCAGCGCCTCGGGCAGCGCGGGCAGCACCAGCCGCAGCGCCGCCGGCCCGGTGACGGCGTGGCAGAACGCGATCGGGGCGTCGTCGCGGGCGGCGAGCACCCGGGCGGCCGCGCCGACCAGGTCGTCGAGCGCGGCGTCCGGGCCGTCCGGGGCGCCCCAGCGCTCCAGCGCGGCCGGGAGCCCGGCGAGCCCGTCCAGGACCGCGAGCCGCCCGGAGATCCCCGGGCCCGCCGACGGCACCTCCGGGTCGAGGCGGGGCAGCCCGGCCAGCGCGGCGACGGCCCGGTCCGGCCCGCGCAGGGCGGGGTCGCCGGGGACCGTCTGGTAGCGGGCGGCCCACAGTGCGAGGCCCTGGGCCAGCTCGTCGACGAGCAGCGGGTCCGGGTCGGCGCCCGCCGCCCGCAGGGCCCGGACGGCGTGCGCGGTGCGGATCGTGCCGTGCACCGCGCTGGCGGCCATGCCCGGCAGCAGCCGGGGCCACCACCGGGCCAGCAGGTCCGGCCAGGCCCGCTCCCGGGCCTCGCGGCGCAGCAGGTCGGTCCAGTCCCCGGCCAGCCGGACGTCGCCGAGGTGCTCGCGCCAGTCCGCGCCGTCGATCCCGCGGACGACGCCGGGCGCGGCGCTCAGCCGGGTGCGGTAGCGCCGCACCCAGCCCGGGACGGCGTCGGCGCCGCCGAGATGGAGCAGGGCCTCGGCGGCCATCGGCCCGTGGTTGGCGAGGAACCCGTCGAACTCCGGGCCCGTGCCGCGCAGCCGGTCCAGGGCGTCGAGGAGGGCGTCGGTCATCCCCCCATGATGCGGCGGCGGCCCGTCACGCGGCGAGGGCCGCGTACCGCCCGCCGCCCGCGACCAGGTCGTCGTGGGTGCCCGACTCGGCGACCCGGCCGTGGTCGACGACCGCGATCCGGTCGGCCGCGCGCACGGTGGAGAGCCGGTGCGCGATCGTGATCGTCGTGCGTCCGGCGGCGACGGCGTCGAACGCGCGCTGCACGGCGCGCTCGGTCTCGGTGTCCAGCGCGCTGGTGGCCTCGTCGAGGACGAGCACCCGCGGGTCGCGCAGCAGCGTGCGGGCGATCGCGAGGCGCTGCTTCTCCCCGCCGGAGAACCGGTGCCCGCGCGAGCCCACGACGGTGTCGTAGCCCTCGGGCAGGGCGGCGATCAGGTCGTGCACCTGCGCGGCGCGGGCCGCGTCCTCGATCTCGGCGTCCGTGGCGTCCGGGCGGGCGTAGCGCAGGTTCTCCCGCACCGTGGTGTGCAGCAGGTAGGTCTCCTGGCTGACGACGCCGACGACCGCGGCGAGGTCGGCCAGCCGCATGTCCCGCAGGTCGACGCCGTCGATGGTGACGCGCCCGGCGTCGGGGTCGTGCAGCCGCGCGACGAGCCCGGCCAGCGTGGTCTTGCCCGAGCCGGTCTCGCCGACCAGCGCGAGCGTCGTCCCGGCCGGGACGTCGAGGGTGACGCCGGCGACCGCGGCGACGTCGCTGCCGGGGTAGGTGAACGTGACGTCCTCGAGGCGGACGTGGCCGCGGACGCGGGCGGGGTCGACCTCCACCGGGTGCTCGGGGTCGTCGACCTCGACGGGCAGGTCGAGGTACTCGAAGATCCGCGCGAACAGGGCGAGCGAGCTGACGATGGACACCCCGACGTTGAGCAGCCCCATGAGCGGCCGGAACAGCCCCGCCTGCAGCGTCGTGAACGCGACGAGCGTGCCGATGGTCATCGTGCCGGGCACGAGGCCGGCGCCGAGGTAGATCACCGCGGGGACGGCGGCGAACAGCACCGACATCGACGCCATCCGCCAGCGGCCGGCGAGCTGGCTGCGCAGCTCCAGGTCGATGAGCCGCTCGGACGACGCGGTGAACCGCTCGACCACGGCGGGGCCGGCGCCGAGGGTCTTCGACAGCTGGATGCCGCTGACCGAGAGGCCCTCCTCGACGGTGACGTTGAGGTCGGCGAGCTCGCGCTGCTGCCGGGCGGTGATCGCCCGGCGCATCCCGGCGACGCGGCGGGTGGCCCACACCGCGGGCGGCATGACGACCAGCGTGATCAGCGAGAGCTGCCAGGACAGCGCGGCCATGGCGGCGGCCGTGGCGATCACGGTGGTGAGGTTGGCGGCGACGGCGGTGGCCGTCGAGGTGACGACGGACTGCATGCCGCCGATGTCGTTGGTGATGCGCGATTGCACCTCGCCGGTGCGGGTGCGGGTGAAGAACGCGAGCGACTGGCGCTGCAGGTGGGCGAAGACGTCGGTGCGCAGGCGGTGCATCACCTGCTGGCCGATGCGGGTGGACAGCCAGGTCTGCACGACGCCGAGCACGGCCGTGACGGCGGCGACGGCGACCATCCCGGCGGCGAGCCAGGCCAGCAGCACGACGTCCTGGGCCGGCAGGGCGTCGTCGATCACGGCGCGGAGCAGGAACGGGGAGGCCAGGGCCACGACCGAGGACGCGACGATCGTGGCGACGACGATCGTCAGCGGGCGGGCGTACGGGGTGAACAGGCGGCCGATGCGGCGCAGCGAGACCGCGCGGGCCTGCTCCTTCTCGGCGGCGGTGACGGATCGGGGGGACTTCCCGGGGCGGGTCTGCGGGTCGGCTTCCAAGCGCTGCTCCTTTACTGAGGTAACCTCATCATGAGGGAGCAACGTGGCGTCCGGCTACGGTATTCCCGTGACCGCGCCCGAGGAGTCGCTCGCCGAGTCGTTCCGCGCCGTGGCCCGCGAACTGCGCCGGCGCACCCTCGTCGCGCTCGAGCCGTGGGACGTCACACCCTCGCAGGCCCGCGCCCTGGGGATGCTGCACCGGCACGGGGCCATGCGGCTGCGCGACCTCGCCGAGCACCTGCGGATCGCGCCCCGCTCCGCCACCGAGGTGGTCGACGACCTGGCCGGGCGCGGCCTCGTCGACCGGCACCCCGACCCCGACGACCGGCGCGCGGTCCTCGTGCGGCCGACCGAGCGCGGCGAGGCGACCGCGCGGGCGATCCGGGCGGCCCGCGTCGCGGGGGCCGACGACTTCTTCGCCGCCCTCGACGAGGACGACCGCGCCGCGCTCGCCCGGATCCTGACGCGGCTGCGGTCGTGACGCTCCGCGTCCCCCTTTCCACCGACGGAGCTGTGCTGGCGCCGTGCTCGCCCGGACCCTCCGGGGCCTGCGATGCTGGGCCGGTGCCCGTCGCGCCGCGGGCCCGCGCGACCGCACCGCACCGGAGGCTGCCGTGACCGTCCCCGCCGCCCGCGCCCACGACGTCGCCGACGGGCTCTTCGCCCGGCACGCCGCCGTGTTCGGCGACGACCTCGACCGCTACCGCGGGCACGTCCACCGCGTGATCGGGCTCGTCGCGCTGCAGCACCCCGTCGAGGGCACGGCCGCCGACGCGCTGGGCGTGGCCGCCTTCTTCCACGACGCCGGCCTGTGGTTCGACGGCGGCACGTGGGACTACCTGCCGCCCTCGATCCGGCACGCGCGGGCCGAGCTCGGCGGCGCGGCCGAGCACGCCGCGCTGGTCGAGGCGATGATCGACGAGCACCACCGGGTCCGGCGCGCCCGCCACCCCGACCCGCTGGTCGAGGCGTTCCGCCGCGCGGACCTCACCGACGTCACGGGCGGGCTGGTCGGCGCCCCGGGCGTGCCCCGCGCGGGCTACCGGGCGCTGGTGGCCCGGCACCCCGCGACGGGCTTCCGCCCGATGCTGCTGCGCGCGTTCGGGCGGGGGCTGCGCGAGGACCCGCGCCACCCCGTGCCGATGCTCCGGTTCTAGCGGCGCCTGCCCGCCTCGCGCAGCGCGAGGGGCGCCCCGGCCAGGTCCTCGTCGTTGCACAGCAACTTCACCTCGTAGTACGGCGACCCCGCCCGGTCGTCGTAGTCGAGGTGCACCGCGATGACGTCCAGCGGCTCGCCCAACCACTCCTGGGCCTGCCGCAGCCACGCCGCGGAGCGCTCCAGGGCGGTGGGCAGGTCGTCGTCGCGGAAGAGGACGGGCCGGAACGGCACGTCCGCGACCACGTCCTGCGGGTGGTCGGGACGGGGGAGGCCGGTCGAGAGGCCGGCGTCGTCGAGTTGCAGTTCCACGGGCTCGCCAGTCACGGGTCGAGCATTCCGCCCGCCGGGTCCGGGGACAACCTCGGGTCCGGTCCCACCCTCGAAAAGGGGGGGATCCGTATCCCCGGCTCCACCCGGTTCGTTCCCGTTCCAACCGGTGCCGGTGCCCCGTCCAGGGGCGGGTCGCCGAACCGGTCCGCGGGGACATCCAGGGATCCGCGGGCCGGGTACCGGGGGCCGCTCGTGGGGAACAGGGAGCCCCGCGGGTGGTGACCCGCCGCGCGCCGGCCCCGTCTCTCCTGCGGGGCCGGCGCGCCGCTTCAGGCGCGTGCCGCCCAGTGCGGGTTGGTCATGACGCCCAGGACGTTGCCGAACGGGTCGACCACCGACGCCGTGACGAAGCCCTCGCCCCGCGGGGTGACCGGCTCGTGGGCGGTGGCGCCCCGCTCCAGCAGCCGCGCGACCGTGCCCTCCAGGTCGTCGACGTGCCAGTGCATGATCGCGCCGCCGGGCCCGCCCGCCGACCCGGCCGGGGCGTAGCGGCGGTCGATGATGCCCAGCTCGTCCTCGTGGTCGCCGAGCCGGAACTCGACGTAGGCCGGCCGGCCCTCGGGGCCGGGGCGCTCGAAGGAGGGCCGCACGCCCAGGAACCCGGCGTACCAGTCGGCGGCCGCGGCGACCTCGTCGGCCCAGATGTTCAGCGTCGCGAATCCTCGGAGGCTCATGGCGCCGACGCTCACGAGCGTTGTGGAACGTGCGGTTCCTCGATGCGTGGGAACATCGACGCGTGCTGGAGACCTCGGTCCGCCTGCTGCGGCTGCTGTCGCTGCTCCAGGTGCGGCGCACCTGGTCCGGCGCCGAGCTGGCCGCGCGGCTCGACGTGACCTCGCGGACGGTGCGCAACGACGTCGAGCGGCTGCGGATCCTGGGCTACGAGGTGCGGTCCACCACCGGGGTCGGCGGCGGCTACCGGCTCGGACCGGGGTCGGCGGTGCCGCCGCTGCTGCTCGACGACGACGAGGCCGTGGCCGTCGGGCTGGGGCTGCAGGCGGCGGCCTCCGGGTCGGTCACCGGCATCGAGGAGACGTCGCTGCGGGCGCTGGCGAAGCTGGAGCAGACGCTGCCGGCGCGGCTGCGGCACCGCCTCGACGCCCTGCGCCACGCGACGGTCTCGGTCACCGGCGGCCCGACCGTCGACGCCGACGTGCTGACCACCCTCGCCGCCGCCTGCCGCGACCACGAGGTGCTCCGCTTCGACTACACCGGCCACGACGGGGCCGCCGACACCCGCCGCGTGGAGCCGCACCGGCTCGTCCACACCGGCCGCCGCTGGTACCTGCTCGCGTTCGACCGCGACCGCGACGACTTGCGCACGTTCCGCGCCGACCGCATCAGCCCGCGCGTGCCGACCGGTCCCCGGTTCGTCCCCCGGGAGCCGCCCGAGGACGCCGCCCGGCACGTCGTCCGCGGCACGGCGTCGCGGGCCTGGGCGCACCGGGCCCGCCTGCGCCTGCACGCCCCGGCCGAGGTCGTGGCCCGCCACGACCGGGTCACGCCCACCTCGGGCCTGCTCACCCCGCTCGACGACCGCACCTGCCTGCTGGAGACGGGCACGAACGACCTGCGCGACCTGGTGCGCTACCTGACCGGCCTGGACCTCGCGTTCGACGTCCTCGACCCGCCCGAGCTGCGGGTGCTGCTCACCGACCTCGCCGCACGGTACGCGGCCGCGGCCGCCGGTCCCTCGACGTGACCGGCGGCTCGGCCCCGGCCGGTCCGGCCGGCAGCCCGTGCGAGGCGATCGTGCGGACCTGGCCGCTCGCCAGCGCGTAGGTCATCCCGACGATCGCGCAGCGACCCGCGGCCACGGCCTCGGCGATGGCCGGGGAGCCGTCGAGGATGCGCTCGGCGGTGGACCGCACGTGCAGCTCGCCGACGGCGGCGGGGTCGTCGATCCGCCGCGCCTGCGCGGCCAGCACCTCGGGGCCCAGCCGCTCGACGATCGTCCGCAGGAAGCCCGTCGGCGTCGCGCCGTCGTCGTGGGCGCCCAGCGCGGCCGTCACGGCGCCGCAGCGGTCGTGGCCCAGCACGACGATCAGCGGCGCGCCGAGTGCCGACACGGCGAACTCCAGGCTGGCGAGCACCTCGGCGCCGAGCATGTGGCCGGCGGTGCGGACGACGAACAGGTCGCCGAGCCCGCGGTCGAACACGATCTCGGCCGCGACGCGCGAGTCGGAGCAGCCGAGGATCACGGCGAACGGGTGCTGGCCGTCCGCGGTGTGGGCGCGGTGCGCCGCGTCCTGGTGCGGGTGCTCGGGGCTGCCCGCGACGAAGCGCCGGTTGCCGTCGAGCAGTGCGGCGAGCGCGGCGGCGGGCGTGTCGGGCCGGTCGTGGTCGGGCACGTCGTCTCCCTGCTGGGCGTTCGGGTCCCCAAGCCTACGAAGCCACGGGCCCCGCGGACACCGGACACACCCGGCAGGGGTGCGTGACGGTGCCGACAACCGGGCCGCGCACGGCGGCGGACGGTCGGCACACCAGCCCCTGCTCCCACGCCCACACGGCGATCTCCACGCGGTTGCGGGCCGACAGCTTCGCCGCGACGTTGCCGACGTGCGTCTTCACCGTGGCCAGGGAGACGACCAGCTCGGCGGCGATCTCGGCGTTGGTCCGGCCCCGGGCCAGCGCGCGCACGACGTCCGTCTCGCGCGGGGAGAGCGCGGGCCGCACGCCGACCCGGGTCACCGGCTCCCGTGCCGCGCGGTGTCCTCCTGCGCGGCGTGCTCGCCGTCCTCCACCCACTCGAGCAGGTCGCCGGGCTGGCACTCCAGCACCCGGCACATGGCCTCCAGCGTGCTGAACCGCACCGCCTTGGCCCGGCCGTTCTTGAGCACGGCCACGTTGGCCGGGGTGAGCCCGACCCGTTCCGCGAACTCCCCGACGCTCATCTTCCGCCGGGCCAGCTCGACGTCGATCCGCACGACGATCGCCATCAGATGACCGCTTCCAGGTCGGTGCGCAGCGACGTGGCCTGGTGCAGCAGCGCCCGCATGACGACCATGAGCAGCCCGATCACGGCGCCCACGAGCAGGATGAGCAGGTGCAGCGCGGCCAGCCCCGGCGCGTCGTCGAGCTCGGCGATGACGAACACCGGCACCCCGGCGCCGAGGAAGAACACCCACCCGGCGGCGATCGCCCAGAGGATGCCGTCCACCCACGGCAGCGCGTCCGCGCTGAAGATGCGGTCGCGCGCGACCATCGCCAGCAGCCGGCCCGTGCAGGCGATCACCACGAGGACGCACAGCAGGCCCGGCACCGCGATGGCCAGCAGCGTCCACCCGAGCGGCAGCACCCCCGCGAGCAGCTCGGGCACCCGCGGCAGCAGGTTCACCAGCGCCGCGACCAGCCCCGCCGTCACGACGGCGAACAGCAGCACCAGCAGCACACCCAGGGGCACCACGGCCCGACGCATCGTCAACATGCGACGAGTATCGATGTCTACCTAGCAAAAGTCAATCGATGCTTCTCGTCGATCGACATACCGGCCGCACCACGTCAAGCCGCTGCCGTTCGCCCCTGCCGCCCGCCGCGCGGCGTTCTTGACCGGGAGGGCGTACCCGCCGTCGCGGGGCAGCGGTCAGCGCAGCGCCGGGGCGCCGATGACCGACAGCAGCCGCAGCTTGTCGTGGCTCTCGCTGCCGGGGACCGCGGTGTAGACGAGCAGGGCGTGGGACTGCTCCGGGTCGTGCAGCGTCTGGCAGTGCAGTTCCAGCCGGCCGACCTCGGGGTGGTCGAACCTCTTGAGCCCGGCGGGGCGCACGCCGATCTCGTGCTCGTCCCAGGCACGGCGGAACTCCGCGCTCCGCTCGAGGAGCAGGTGCGCGAGGTGCGCCGCCCGGGAGCCGGGACCGCGCAGGGTGACGACCCCGCGCAGGCCCGACGCGAACACCCGCGACAGGAGCGGGTGGTCCTCCGGCGCGTAGAGCCGGCGGGTGGCCGGGTCGGTGAACCAGCGGTAGCCGATGCTGCGGGCCGGGCCGGTGTGCGCGGTCAGGTCCCCGGTGAGGGCGACGCCCAGCGGGCTCTGCCGCAGCGTCTCCCCCAGTTCGGTGACGATCTCGGCGGGGGTGTCGTCGAGCCGGTCGAGGATGCGCAGCATCCCGGGGCTGACGTGCTCGCTGGTCGCGCCCCGGGCAGGCGGGCTGCTCCCGGCGAGCCGGAACAGGTGGTCGCGCTCGTCGAGCGAGAGGTGCAGGCCCTGCGCGATGGAGGCGATCATCTGGGCGGACGGCTGCGGCCCCCGCTCGCGCTCCAGCCGCGCGTAGTAGTCGGTCGACATGTGGCAGAGCGCGGCCACCTCCTCCCGGCGCAGCCCGCTCGTCCGGCGGCGCGGTCCCCGGGGGAGCCCGACGTCCTCGGGCTGCAGCGACTCCCGGCGGCTCCGGAGGAACTCCGCCAGCCCCGCGCGGTCGATCATGTCGTACGCCCTCTCCTCGGTGCTCCCGTCGTTCCTACCGCCCCGGCCCGGGCCCAGCCACGGATCGACGGTCCGTGGCTGGGGATCCGGCGGGGGGTGAACCTGGTGGCGCCCCCCCGAACGGCCGAGCCACCACACCAGGAGCGCCGACATGCCCCGCACCACGTTCGACATCACCGTCCCCGACCTGACCGGCCGGCGCGCCGTCGTCACCGGGGCCAGCGACGGCTTCGGCCTCGGCCTCGCCACCCGGCTGGCCGCCGCCGGGGCCGAGGTGGTCATGCCCGTCCGCAACCCCGTGAAGGGCGAGGCGGCGGTCGCGGCGATCCGCGCCAGGGTCCCGGACGCGGACGTCTCGCTGCGCGACCTCGACCTGTCCTCGCTGCAGTCCGTGGCCGACCTCGCCGGCGTCCTGCTGGACGAGGACCGGCCCGTCCACATCCTCGTCAACAACGCCGGGGTCATGACCCCGCCCGACCGGCGGACCACCCGGGACGGCTTCGAGCTGCAGTTCGGCACCAACCACCTGGGTCACGTCGCCCTGGTGGGGCGCCTGCTCCCGCTGCTGCGCGCCGGCGGCGCCCGCGTCACCTCGCAGATCAGCATCGCCGCGCGCTCCGGGGCGATCCACTGGGACGACCTGAACTGGGAGCGCTCCTACGACGGGCAGCGCGCCTACTCCCAGTCCAAGATCGCGTTCGGGCTCTTCGGGCTCGAGCTGGACCGGCGCAGCCGGGCGGGCGGCTGGGGCATCACCAGCAACCTCGCCCACCCCGGCGTCGCGCCCACCAGCCTGCTCACCGCCCGCCCCGAGATCGGGCGCGACCGCGACACCCCGCAGATCCGGATCATCCGCGGGCTGTCGCGGCGGGGCATCCTGCTGGGCACCGTCGAGACCGCGCTGCTGCCCGCCCTCATGGCCGCGACCGCCCCCGACGCCCGCGGCGGGCTGCTCTACGGGCCGAGCGGGCTCGGCCACCTCGGCGGCCCGCCCGCGGAGCAGAAGCTCTACCGCACCCTGCCGAGCACCGACGAGGCCCGGCGCGTCTGGGAGGTGTCCGAGCAGTTGACGGGGGTCCGGTTCCCCGCGACCGGGCCCGGCGTCCGCGCCCGCTGAGGGACGCCCCGACCGGCCCGGGCGCGGGGCCTCACCCCCGGCCCGGGTCCCGTTCCGGCTCCGCCGCCGACGTCCACCGCTGGTCGGCCCGCGGCGCCCACCCGGCCATCCGGTCGAGCAGGTCGGGGGCGCCGGCCGCCGTCAGCACCAGCGCCCTGTCGTCGGCACGCAGGAAGCGTTCGCGCACCGCGTGGTCCAGGAAGGCGAGCAGCAGGTCGTAGAAGCCGGCGGTGTTGAGCAGGCCGGTCGGCTTGCGGTGCAGCCCCAGCTGCGACCAGGTGACGATCTCGGCGAACTCCTCCAGCGTCCCGAGTCCCCCTGGCAGGGCGATGAAGCCGTCGGAGAGCTCGTTCATCAGGGCCTTGCGCTCGTGCATCGAGCCGACGACGTGCAGCTCGGTGAGCCCCGGGTGGGCGATCTCCGCGCCCACCTGCTGCTCGGGGATCACCCCGACGACCTCGCCGCCCGCCGCGAGCACCCGGTCGGCCAACGCGCCCATCGTGCCGACGCCGGCGCCCCCGTAGACGACCCGGACACCGCGCGCCGCCAGCAGGTCCGCCAGCTCGCCGACCGTGTCGAGATAGACCGGGGTGCGGCCGGGGTTGGACCCGCAGAACACGCAGACGCTCCTCAGCGACGCCGTCGTCCCGTTCGGGCTCATCCCCGGAACGCCGCGAGGCCGGTCAACGCCTGCCCGATCACCAGCGCGTGCATCTCGCTGGTGCCCTCGTAGGTCAGCACCGACTCCAGGTTGTTCGCGTGTCGCAGCACCGGGTACTCGAGCGTGATCCCGCTGCCGCCCAGGATGGTGCGGCACTCGCGCGCGATGGCGATCGCCTCCCGGACGTTGTTGAGCTTGCCCAGGCTGACCTGCTCCGGCCGGATCGTCCCGGCGTCCTTGAGCCGCCCGAGGTGCAGGGCCAGCAGCCACCCCTTGCCGAGCTCGAGCGTCATGTCCGCGAGCTTCTGCTGGGTGAGCTGGAACCCGGCGATCGGGCGGTCGAACTGCACGCGCGTCACGGCGTAGTCGAGCGTGGCCGCCAGGCAGTCGCGCGCCGCGCCCAGCGCCCCGAACACGATGCCGAACCGGGCCTCGTTGAGGCACGACAGCGGGGCGGCCAGGCCGGTCGCCAGCGGGAGCCGGGCCGAGTCGGGCAGCCGCACGCCGTCCAGGACGAGCTCGGCGGTCACCGATGCCCGCAGCGAGAGCTTGTGCGGGATCGCGCGGGCCGAGAAGCCGGGGACCCCGGCCGGGACCAGGAACCCGCGGATCCCCTCCTCGGTGCGCGCCCACACGGTGGCGACGTCGGCGATGCTCCCGTTGGTGATCCACATCTTGGTGCCGTCGAGGACCCAGTCCGGCCCGTCACGGCGCGCCGTCGTGCGCATCCCGGCGGGGTTGGACCCGAAGTCCGGCTCGGTCAGGCCGAAGCAGCCGATCGCCTCGCCCGCCGCCAGGCGTGGCAGCCACTCCCGCCTCTGCTCCTCCGATCCCCAGCGGTGGATGGAGTACATCGACAGCGAGCCCTGCACCGACACGAAACTGCGCAGCCCGCTGTCGGCGGCCTCCAGCTCGGCGCAGGCGAGCCCGTAGCTGACGGCGTTGGTCCCCGCGCAGCCGTAGCCGTCCAGGTGCATGCCCAGCACGCCGAGGGC